>JANZQE010000496.1:0-9110 GCA_038040705.1 Clostridium sp.
AAAAGGAAAAGAGCCTATATATAAAATAGATGATAGGCTAGAAGTTAAGTATAATTTTGCACAGAAAGAGCTTCATCTTGATAATCAGGATGAAGAACAGATCGTGGATTATAAGGCCATAGGGACTGTTAATGCAGTAGAAGTAGGACAAGTTTTAGCTGTTCTTTATCCAGGAACGGATGGGGAAGATGGAACAGATATTACAGGAAAGATCGTAAAAACTAAAAATGCTAAAAAAATAGTATTAGGTGCTGGAGCCGGTGCTGAAATGAAAGATGAATTCACAGTTGTAGCAAGAATTGAAGGCAGACCTTCAGCCAAAGGAAATACTTTTTTTGTTTATAAAACATATGAAGTAAACGGAGATGTGGAACTTAAAACTGGTAATGTTAAATTTTTAGGGGATATAATTATACATGGCAATGTAACTGAAGGAATGATAGTTGAATCAGGTAATTCAATTTTAATTAAAAATAATGTAGCAGAAGCTGTAATTACTGCTAATGGCGATATTGTGGTACATGGTAATATATTTCACTCTTTAGTTTCTGCTGGGAAAGAAGATGTATTGACTCAAGAATATTTAAGTGATTTAAAAATCGTTAAAAGCGACCTTGAAAAAATAATAGCTTCTATAGCTCAATTAAAGGAAATGAATCTTTTAGATAAGAATACCAGTGATGGTGAGCTAATTAAAGTTTTGATAGAAACAAAATTCAAAAAACTTCCCAAAGCTTGCATTAAGGTACTAGAACATATGTTGCAGTTGGAAAGTGAGGAGGATCAATTAGTATTTATTATAAAACATAAAATACTTAATTTAGGTCCTCTTAGTATAAACAGATATGAGGAATTAAATGATGCGGTGGCAATTATTGATAATAAAATCGCTAGCCTCACAATAGATTTAACTCTTCCTGTAGATGTGATTTTAGATTATTGTCAAGACTCAACTATTAAGAGTTCAGGTAATGTTATTTTTAGTGGGAAAGGACAATACGTATCAAAAATATATGCAAGTGATAGTGTAGTATTTAAAAAGGATAAAAGTGTAGCCAGGGGTGGAATTATAAGAGCTGGAAAAGAGATTAAATGCAAAACAGTAGGCGGACATGGTGGAGTATCAACTCAGCTTATCGTAGAAAACCATGGCCAAATTTGGGCAGAAGTTGCTTATGCAAATACTAGATTTACTATAGGTACTAGAGAATATGTTTTAGATGTTACTAGCAAAAACGTTCATGCATATATAGATGATTTCGGAGAGCTAGTTGTTGATAAATTGCGAGTGTAGGGGGAGCTAATATGAAAGAACAAGATATGAAAATCTTGATTTTCAGCATAAATAATGAGTATTATGCTACGAGTATTATGGAAGTAGAAAGGATACTAGGATACGAAAAATCAACTAAAATTCCAGATTCACCATCTTTTGTTGAAGGTGTAATAAATTATGAAGGTAATATTTTACCGGTTATATCATTATCAAAAAGATTTAATTTACCTTTTACAGAAGCAACAGATGCAACTAAGATAATAGTTGCTAAGGAAAACCATAGTAAAATAGGTATAATAGTTGATTTTGTTTCTGAAGTTAAAGATGTAAGGATGAACGATATAGAAAATTCACCAGAAATAATTTCAGGAATATCCAAAAGATATATAAAAGGACTTATTAAAATTGATGGTAGAATAATAATATATTTAAATCTTTCAGGTATATTAACAGAGCAAGAAAAAATACAAATAATGTAAATAAGGTGTTGAAATGGAATATATTGAGATAAAAGTAGGAATTGCTGATTTAAATGTAGCATACTCACCTGATAAATTAATAACAGTGGGTCTCGGATCTTGTGTGGGCATTGCAATTTATGATAAATCACTAGCACTAGGCGGATTGGCACACATAATGCTTCCCGATAGTAGTCAGTTTAACAAAGTAACCAATGAAATAAAATTTGCGGATTTAGCTATACCAATACTCGTCCAGGATATGTTAAAAAGGGGTGCAAAGCTTAGAAATATGAGAGCTAAAATAGCAGGTGGGGCATCCATGTTTAATTTTGCGGACAAAAGTATAATAATGGACATTGGTAGCAGAAATGGTATAGCCGTGAGAAACGCTCTTAAAGTACTATCTATACCTATAATAGCAGAAGACATTGGTGGGAATAAAGGGAGAACCTTGATATTCGACACAACCAGTGGAGTGCTATCTATTAGAACCGTAGGTATGGGAATCATAGAAATTTAGAATTTGTGAAAATCACAATGGGGTGAAATGTATTGTTAAAAAAAATTAAAGTGGTTGTAGTAGATGATTCAGCATTAATGAGAAAAATAATTTCTGATATGATAAATGCTGAAACTGAAATGGAAGTAATAGATACAGCAAGAAATGGGGAAGAGCTTTTAACAAAAATCACCTTTAATAAACCGGATGTGATAACATTAGATATTGAAATGCCTAAAATGGATGGGATTGAAACACTCGTGCAACTTAGAAAAAGAAATGAAGATATACCAGTTATCATGTTAAGTAGTATTTCTAAGATTGGGACTGAACTCACTATGGAATGTCTACAACTAGTAGCTTTCGATTTTATAGCAAAACCATATGGGGCAATATCACTAGATATTAACAAAGTTAAAGATGAACTGGTGCAAATAATAAAATTAGCTTTTACTCGTAGTCAGGTTGAAAATAAAATAACCATTAAAAAAAGTCTTAAATCAAATATAGATGCATATCAAAGAATTTTAGCGGAAAATATAGAAGCTGTAGTTATTGGAGCTTCCACTGGTGGTCCCAAAGCGTTGTACAAAGTAATAACAGCACTACCACACAATCTAGGAGTTCCAGTTCTAGTAGTTCAGCATATGCCAAAAGGCTTCACGAAGGCTTTTGCAGAGAGGCTTAACCTAAACAGTAAACTAAAGGTTGTAGAAGCAAGTGACGGTGAATTTGTAGAAAAAAATGTGGTTTATATAGCTCCTGGTGGTTTTCATATGGAGGTAGGTACTGACAAGAGGATACATTTGGATACAGAACCTACAGTTTGGGGAGTAAGGCCTTGCGTTGATAAGCTTTTTTTATCTGCTACTAAAGTTTATCGGTCGAAACTGCTAAGTGTTATACTTACTGGAATGGGCCGTGATGGTGCAAAAGGTACCGAAGTAATTAAAAATAATGGGGGAACTACAATAGCTGAGCACAAGTCTACTTGCATCATTTATGGAATGCCAAAAGCAGCAGTTGAAACTGGCAAAGTAGATGAAATAGTTCTGCTACCTGATATTGCTGAAATAATTAATAAAATTGTATCGCGGAGAGGGGAATAGTAATGGACTTAATTTATTTCCAGCAATGGGTTTTAAAAGAATACAAGATAGATTTATCAGCATATAAATCCAACCAACTACACAGACGTTTACTAAGCTTAATGGCAAGAGTTGGAGTTAATTCTGTTGAAGAGTATATTAGTTTATTAAAGAGTGATCCATCTCAAAAGCAGAAATTCTTAGATTTTATAACAATAAACGTAACAGAATTTTTTAGAAATCCGGAAATATTCTCGGAATTTTCAAAACAAATAAAATCAGAGCTACCTTATACTAAAGGCCTTAAAATTTGGAGCGCAGCATGTTCGGTTGGGCCTGAACCTTATTCGCTTGCAATGATTATGGATGATTTATTTTCTAGAGCTAGCCATAAAATTCTAGCTACAGATATAGATAGCACAATACTAGAAAAAGCTAAAATTGGTGAGTATACGCATTCGGAAATCAAAAACGTATCAAGTGGATTTTTGGATAAATATTTTGAGGTTAAGGGAGATAAATACGGTCTTAATTCTAATATTAAAAAAATGGTGGATTTTAAAAAACATGATCTTATTTTAGATAAATATGAGGGTGATTTCGATTTAATAGTGTGTCGAAATGTTGTTATTTATTTTAATGGAGACATTAAGGATAAAATATATAAAAAATTTAGTGAATCTCTTAAAAAAGGAGGATTACTGTTTGTAGGGGCTACAGAAAGTATATATAATTATAAAGAGTTTGGATTTGAAAAAGCATCTACATTTATTTATAAAAAAATATAAAACTAATAACAATTAATGGGAGGTAAAAAATGGATACTTCGCAATATATGTCAATGTTTTTAGAAGAGTCAATAGAAAATTTGCAGACATTGAATGAGTCTCTTCTTGAGCTAGAACAAAGACCTGAGAACATAGATAAATTAAATGAAATTTTTAGAGTAGCTCACACAATAAAAGGGATGGCTGCAACTATGGGATTTAGTCAAATGGCTGAATTAACACATAAAATGGAAGACGTTCTATCTAAATTTAGAGAGGGAAAAATTAAAGTAACGGAAAAGGTAGTAACAGTTTTATTTAGATGCCTAGATACACTAGAAAAAATGGTGAATAACATTTCAGAGGGAATATCTGAAGAACTTTCAATAAAGGACATAATAGATGACTTACATTCCATAGCTGAAGGGGATAATATTTCTGTGGAAACAAAAAAAGGAATGCCTGTTACAGGAAGTGGCAATTGTATCGCGGGTGATAGAATTGACCTTAATGAGTATGACATTAACATTGTTAAGCAGGCTATGGAAAAAAAGTATAATGCTTTTGATGTAAAGATTTTAATAAGTGTAAACACGCTCCTTAAATCAGCAAGAGCATTTCTGATTTTTAAGAGCTTAGAAGAATATGGCGAAATAATAAAATCCATACCTGGAGCTGAAGATTTAGAAAATGAGAACTTTGAATTTGAAATAAAATTAATTTTTATTACCAATAAGAACAAAGATGAAGTTATAAACATTTTGATGAACGTTTCTGAAGTGGAACAAGTTATAGTAGAGGATGTTGTGCTAAAAAATAGTGCTGATGATTTGACAGATAACCTAGGGGAATTTAAACAAATAGAAGTGAAAGCTCCCATGGCTTCAAAGGATGAAAATAATGATAAAAAAGAAGGGGTAGTTCATAAAAAAGGTCATCAATCTGTGAGAGTTGAACTTGAAAGATTAGATAAATTTATGAACATGGTATCAGAACTTGTAATTCACAGAACAAGACTAGAACAAATAAGCAGTGTTCATAAATTAGATGATTTAAACGAAACACTAGAACAAGTAGGAAGGGCCACATCGGAGCTACAGGATTTAGTAATGTAAATAAGAATGCTTCCACTTGAAGTAGTATTCAATAGGTTCCCAAGGATGATAAGAGATTTATCAAAAAATCTTGGAAAGGAAATGGAGCTTGAAATACAAGGTCAGGAAACAGAACTTGATAGGACAGTTATTGATGAAATAGGAGAACCACTACTACATCTGCTCCGTAATGCAGCAGACCATGGAATTGAATCTAAAGAGGAAAGAATAGCTAGCGGAAAAAATCCTATCGGTACCATTAGGCTTATAGCATATGCTGAAGTAACTAAAGCCATAATTAAGGTAGAAGATGATGGCAAAGGCCTTGATGTTAATAAAATAAAGGATAAAGCTAATAAAGTAGGTATAAACACTGAAGGAATGTCAGATGTAGATGTGAAAAATCTTATTTTTGCACAAGGGTTTAGCACAAATGAGGAAGTAACAGATATTTCTGGACGTGGAGTTGGCATGGATGTTGTTAAAACTAAAATTGCGGCTCTAGGTGGAACTGTAGATGCTACTAGTGAAATTGACAAAGGTACCTCTTTTATTATAAGATTACCTCTGACACTACAAATTATACAAGCGTTACTTGTGAAAATTGGTGATGAAACTATGGCTATTTCTCTTGGATATATTGATAGAGTAATAGATTACACGGAAACACTTGTTAAGAAAACAAATAACAAAGAAGTTATTATTTATAACGATAGTGTAATTCCACTAGTAAGGGTAAGTAAAATTTTAAAAACAGAAACTGAAAGCATTGCAAAAAAATACATTGTTATTGTGAAAGTAGGAGAGAAAACAGTAGGACTTTTAGTAGATTCGCTTCTAGGTCAACAAGAAATTGTAATTAAGCCCTTGGGGAAAACACTTCATGGATTAAAAGAATATATAGGGGCAACGATTTTAGGTGATGGGCTAGTGACATTAATACTAGATGTTGCGGCGTTAGTCTAAGGAGGGTATAATATGGATTTTTCAAAGCTTAGTCCTATGCAATTAGATGTACTACAAGAAGTAGGTAATATCGGTGCAGGAAATGCTGCTACTTCATTATCACAATTATTGAACCAAAAGGTAGATATGACGGTTCCATCAGTGAATATTATTCCATTTGATGATATTTTTTCAAAAATCGGTGTGGAAGAGGTAGTAATTGGTGTAATCGTGCGAGTTCTTGGTGATATACCAGGTAATATACTGTATACTTTAGATAAGGAAACTGCTTTGAAATTCATATCGAAACTAATGGGTGCGGAGCAGGAGCAAATAACGGAAATTGGAAGTTCAGCCTTATGCGAAATAGGAAATATTATTTCCAGCTCTTTCATGAATGCAATAGCAAAACTTACAAATCTTGTACTTACTCCTTCGGTGCCAGCTGTTGCTTTAGATATGATGGGTGCAATACTCTCGACTACGTTTATTGAGGCAGGGCAATTCGATGAATATATACTTGATTTAGAAACACAGTTTTTACAGGAAAATCAAAAAATAAGTGGGCATTTTTACTATATACCAATGCCCGGATCACTAGAAAAAATATTGAATTCATTAGGTGTAAATTAATTGGAGGTAATATAAAATGGCTAAAGTATTAATTGTTGATGACGCAGCATTTATGAGAATGATGATAAAAGATATATTAGAGAAAAACGGGTTTGATGTTATAGGTGAAGCAAACAATGGAATAAAAGCTGTGGAACTGTACAAAGTAGAAAGACCAGATATTGTTACTATGGATATTACAATGCCAGACATGGATGGAATAGAAGCAGTTAAAGCAATTAAAGCTTTTGATCCTACTGCAAAAATAATTATGTGCAGTGCTATGGGTCAACAATCTATGGTTATGGATGCAATAAGAGCTGGAGCAAAAGATTTTATTGTTAAGCCATTTCAAGCAGATAGGGTACTTGAAGCAATCAAGAAAGTTGTAGGCTAGGAGGGGAATATTATGCAAGTAGTTGTATTTAAAGTTAACGAGGAACAATTTGCAGTAGAGGCATCTAAAGTTCAAAGCATTAATGATATGATGGAAATAACAAAAGTGCCAAAGTCAGAGGATTATATAAAAGGCTTGATTAATTTAAGAGGGACTATAATTTCTCTACTAGATATAAACCTCCTTTTAGATATAGAAAATGGTGAAGGTGGCCAAGAAAACATTATTATATTGAACCTACGAGAAGAATTTGTTGGAGTGACTGTTGACCAAGTTGATGAAGTATTAGAAATTGAAGACGATCAAATAGAAAAAGTTGATACTGATGTAAAAAAGGATTATATTAAAGGTGTTATAAATTTTAAAGATAGAATTGTTACATTAATTGATATAGGTAAGCTTATAAAAGGATAAAAACTTAGAAATGAGGTAGAAATATGGCAGAAGTATTATCACAAAGTGAAATAGATTCACTTTTATCTGCCCTATCCTCTGGTGAAATAGAAGCAGATAAAATCCCAAGTGAAGAGGAAAAGCATAAAATTAAACTGTATGATTTTAGAAGCCCTCAGAAATTCTCAAAGGATCACTTACGAACCCTTGAGCTCATTCACGATAATTATGGAAGAATAATATCAAGTTATTTATCTGCTCAGCTTAGAAACAATGTAAAGGTTAAGATTGAGAGTATTCAGCAGATAACCTATGATGAATTTATTCATTCAATTCCTAATCCTACAGTTTTAACTATATTTAAAATGCCACCGCTAAGTGGTTCTATATTACTTGAAACTAATCCTCAGTTTGCTTTTCAAGTAATTGACATACTGCTTGGAGGTATGGGTGATAGAAAAATTAAAACAAAAGATTTTTCTGATATAGATAAAAATATATTGAAAAAGGTTAATGCTGGGCTTATATCTAACTTGAAGCTTGCTTGGGAAGATGTTTTAGAGGTACAACCAGAGATTGAGGCACTTGAAACAAATCCTGCACTAAATCAAACACTAGCTCCAAATGAACCAGTTGCACTAATTACTTTTTCGGTAGAACTTATGAATACAAATAATTTCATAAATATTTGTATACCATATTTAAGTATTGAAAAAGTACTTGATAAACTTGTTGTGCAATATTGGTTTAGAGAAAATGATGAAACTATAGTCAGTGACTCTAGAAATAAATTAAAATAGATGTTAAATATAGTAAAAGTACCAATGACAGGAATGCTAGGTTCAACTAACATTACTGTAGATGAATTTTTACAATTAACTGAAGGTGATGTTATAACACTGGATAATGCAAGCGATAGTCCTGTAAAAGTATTTGTGGAAGGACAATTGTGTTATACAGGTATTCCTGGTACCGTAGGTAAAAATAAGGGGATTCAAATATTAGACATAATAGATAAGGATGTGGAAAATTATGAGTAACGGCTTTCTTTCGCAAGAAGAAATCGACGCTCTCTTAAATGGAGGCGACATGAGTTCGGAACCTGACATAATATCTGAACCTATACAGGCGTTTGAGCTTTCTGATATTGAGAGAGATTTGCTAGGTGAAGTTGGAAATATTTCTATGGGATCTGCATCAACAGCTCTTTCCACTATAGTAGGTCAACCAGTTAATATTGCAACGCCTGTGGTTTCAGTAAGTACACTTAAAAAATTAAAAGATAATTATGCAGTTCCTAATATTGCCCTAGATGTGAAGTTTACAAGCGGAATAACGGGTGGAAACCTTTTAGTAATGAAAACTACTGATGCTGCGGTTATAGCTAGTTTAATGATGGGTGGAGATGGTGTGCTTGAAGGAATACCTGATCTATCAGAAATTGAGGTTAGTGCTGTTTCAGAAGCTATGAATCAGATGATTGGATCGGCTGCTACATCTATGGCAACAATGTTTGCAAGAGAAGTGAATATTTCACCACCAGTTTCTAGGATATGGGATGAAAGCACTTCACCTTTA
>JANZQE010000497.1:0-3062 GCA_038040705.1 Clostridium sp.
ATTAACTTCTATCTGTGCAATAGCAAGCATTGTTTTTTTAATAACATCACGCTCTTGAGAGCTAATTGTTATTTTAAAATCTTGTATGTCTTCTGTAAAATTAAATTCTGTGTCAATCCAATATGAGTGTCTTATTGCATCTTTGTATGCTAATAACTGTGGGTATTCATATGGTAAAATGTTTACTCTAGGTTTAAAAATGTCTTGATTCATTTATGTATAATTATTGGATTAAAAAGCTGCATTCATATTTAAAGAAATGCAGCTTGAGGATGTATATATAATTTAAAAAAAATATACTTAACTAAAAAGTTTAAGAGGACATATTTACATATGAAAAAGTAAAAAATACAAATCCTATTTCAATTCCTGTTACAGGACGATAAGTATCATCTTCACAAAGTACTTCACAACTAACTGTTTTAATGCCTAATAGCGTTTCTGTAGGTAGGATTTCTACTGAAAATTTATTTTTAAAAACAATAGGGTTAATTTTATTCATAATTGGATAATTTTGTAATTGTTAGATATTTAAGTAAAATTTTAGTATATTATATATATACAGATTTCATTAACAAAACAACAAATATAAGAATTATTTGAGTTAGTAAATCTTTATTTGTATATTAATAGTATACTAATTAATAATAGAAAAGATGTTTAAGAAATTCATAAGTGTTATATGGACTTATAGTCTTCAGGATTATTGGAGAGCTATCTGGTCTAAGACTTCTTTAGATGAAAAAGCAGTGGCTACATTAAAAGAAATTAAAAAAAGATATAAACTAACTGCTAAAGAGTTACAAGACGTTGGAAAAGCAATAAAAGAAGTTGGTAATCAACTTGGAGATATTGATGATGCAATTAAAGGTAAAACTAGAAAGGGTAGAAAAAAATCAGTAAAATGAGACAAATCTGTTTATTAATACAATGGGTTACAAGAGGCAAGGTTTGTTTAAAATATTGCCGTCAAGGTTTATGTAGTAAAACAAAAAGCGTTATATAATGGACAGCTGGGAATTAGAAATAGCTTTTCACTGGCCTCACGACAGACTTGCTCTAGGGTGGGAATTTATACACCCGGATGAAAAATGTAACTATAAAACTATTAAGGTATATTTATTTATTGCAACATTAACTTTAGATTTTTAAATATTAAATTATGATTAAGATTAATCCAAAATTACAACCGGGATTGGCAGCTTTAAAAAAGGCTTCACCAAGTACAGTTAAAGATATGGGATATTACAAGAGCGGTGGTTCAATGCCGTCACAGAAATTAAGTAGACAACAGTCTAAATTATTAATGAGAAGTGGAGGAGAACTTGATGATATGATGTTTGGTTCAATTACTGAAAAAATGAGGCACGGTGGTAATGCTAAAAGATTAGCACGTAATGCTGAAACAGGAAAAGAAAGCAAACAATCATATAAATTAGGTGGTGGTACACATAACACATATAGTGGTAAATAAAAGATATGCCTAACTTTATAACAAGATTATTTACAAGCGGTGCAGCTAAATTAGTTGAAGGAATAGGTGGTGTCTTAGACGAACTTATTACATCAAAAGATGAGAAGCTTGAAGCCGAAAGAAGAATAAAAGAATTAATTGCAAAACATGAAGTAGAGATGCAAAAAGAAATCTCTTCAAGATGGTCTGCAGATATGGCTAGTGATAGTTGGTTAGCAAAGAATGTAAGACCTTTGGTTCTTATATTTTTAGTTGTATCAACAGTATTATTAGTGTTTATAGATGCCGGTGTAATTGCATTTGAAGTAAAAGCCAGCTGGGTAGATTTATTACAGTTAGTTTTAATAACAGTAATTGGTGCCTATTTTGGTGGAAGGTCATTAGAAAAAGTAAAAAACAATAAAAAATAATTTTAAAATAAGTATTATGAATAAAAAAGCAAACAGTTACGGAAACGGTGGTGGATTTACTATGGGTGCAGGAGATGGAGATATGACTCCAGCTAAAGCAGGAATGAGAGCAATGGCTAAAGGCGGAGGTCTTATGGGTTTTATGAACGGTGGTAGTGTAATAGATCCAATGATGGGCCAAATGAAAATGGGTGGTCAGAAGAAATCAAAAAAAGTATATTAATCATGGGTAAAAAAATATCATTCCCTATGGGAGACGGATATGTTGCTATTGTATATTTTAATCCTTCTAGTATACCTGATACATTTCAAGCAAAGAAAAATGCAACTGAATCTGCAACTAGAGAAAGACTAGCTTCACAAGGTTTTCAAGCTAAACAAGTTTCAACAAGAGCAGTAGAGCCTGTTCAATCAGAAGCTTTTAAAAACGGATACTGTAAATAAAAAGATATGGCAACATTAACAGCACAACAAATTACACAATCTGGTTTAAAACCGGTTTATGCAGCTGCTGCGGTAGCTGGAGACTTAGTTGCAAATACAGGAGTTCAATATTTCCATGTTAAAAATGGAAGTGGTGTGTCTGTTACGTCAACAGTAACTCCGGTTATAACAACAGTAGTAGACCCCTTATTAGGAACACTTATTAAAGAAGTAGCAACATTAATACTTGCTGCTGGTGAAGAAGGATTCCTAGGGCCATTTGAAACAGAAGCATTTAACAGTACTGCGGGTACTATAGAAATAGAATATACAGCGGTAGCGTAAATTACTGTAGCTGCATTATTCATATAAGTTATGAGTGTTTATATACAAGAAGTCTTAGGATTATTAAAAAGAAACAAAAAGAAAACAACCCTTGAACGAGATAGGGATTATTTTGAATTTGGAAAGTTAGCATCAACTAGTAGAATAGATACATCTTCTAGTTATATAGCACAAATGGAACCTTTTACTATTAAGTATCAAGATTTCTTTTGTGATATAAGACAAGATTTAACTGTGACTATTGCAAATTCTGGTGTAGAAGGTAAAGTACCAGTTTATACTGTAAAAGATGCAATATGTCTTTCAGATGCTCTTAAGGATAGTATTATAACTCAAAACAGTACAGATACTCTAATAACAATAACAGGCGCTTTAACAGTACTGCGGGTACTATAGAAATAGAATATACA
>JANZQE010000498.1:0-3610 GCA_038040705.1 Clostridium sp.
AATGCAGCAGTTCTATCAGGAATACAGGAGATATTTGTGAGTAATGCTTCTGTTGAAGCAATAGTTAAAGATATATTGGAAAAAAATCATGAAAAACCTGTAAAACCGGTTATATATCCAAATGGCAAGGTAACTGTCACATTGGAAAAAGAAGTACCTCTTTACTTTATGAGGATTTTTGATATAGATAGTACCTCTGTAGAAGTAACTTCTAGTGCTATAAGGGAGCCTGGAAAGCGAGAATTGGAAATGGCTGGGGTAGTTCCTTTAGGAGTAGAGGAAGGAACAAAGTTAGCTGTCGGTACAGAATACCCTCTAAAGAGTGATAATAAAATAGGGCAGCAAGGTTGGTTTGGATATTTGGATTTAACAAAGTATGTAGGAGGAAACACAGGTGCATCTGACTTAAAAGCATTAATTGAAGAAGGGTGTACTGATAAAATAAAGGTTGACTATGAAATTGGAAAAATAACAGGTAACAAAACATCTGTAGGTAAAGATCTTACACCTAAAATAGTATTAATAATAATATTTAAAGTTATAGATAGTGGTAATAAGGAATCTATAAAAGTAACCGGCTTTGCATATTGCAGAATTAGAGTAGATCCAAATGATGATAAAACTATATTAGGTGAATTCATTAAAACATTAGACGTTGCATCTGAATCAGGCACAATAACTGATGCTATTGTAAATAAAATTAGATTAGTGGAGTAGGTGATAATATGAAATCAAAAAGTATTTTAATAATTGCTCTTATAATGGCATGTATAACAACGTTTTTATTCATGAAATTTCTTACAGGACTTGAGAATAAATATAAAGGTGAACAAAAAAGGATTACTATAGTTGTTCCAAAGGCAGATATTAAAAAAAATCAAATGGTTACAGTGGAAAATTTTGAACTGAAAGAATTTATTGCGGAAGCTGTGCATCCTGAGGCCGTAGCAAAGATTGAGGATGTAGTAGGAAATTATGCTTTAATAGATATGAAAGCTGGAGAGGTTTTATTTGCCACAAGGTTTAGTAATATGCTTCAGGAAAGTGAATTAATAACTAGAAAAATTAAGGAAGGCTATAGAGCCATAGCTATTGGAGTTAACTATGAAGAGTCAGTAGCGACCTTAATACAACCAGAAGATTATGTTGATGTGATTTCTACCACTCCTGATGATGCAAATGATAAAAAATTACACACAACAACATTGTTTCATAATGTAAGAGTACTTGCCGTAGGAAAAAGAATAGTAGAAAAAGATAAAAATACAAGCACAGATAAAACTGTCGAAGAGGAAGATGAGTACAGCTGTGTAACAGTGGAATTAAAGCCCGAGGATATAATGAAAATTGTAAATGCTGATGAAAGTGGAAACATAAAATTTGTATTAATAAGCAAGATAACACCTTGAAAAAGGAGGGAAGCCAATGTCATCAAATGAAATTGTTAAAAATGCACTGGGAAGAACAGAGGTTAAAATGATTGTTTTTATTAGCGCCAAAGGTGGAGTTGGTAAGACTGTAACTTCAGTTAATATGGCAGTTTCACTTGCAAATGAGGGATTTTCCACCTGTATTTTGGATGGTAATTTTCAATTTGGTGATGTGAATCTTGCCTTGGATATACAAGCATCATTTACAATAATAGATATAGTAAATGAAACTGACCATTTAGAAAGTTTGAAAATATCATATTATTTAGATAAGCATAAGAGCGGATTAAATGTTTTATCTGCACCAATGAAGCCTGAACAGGGAGATTTAATAACTCAATTTCATATTAAAGCTATTTGTAACAAAATTTTAGAGCAGCATGATTTTTTAATTGTAGATTTACCTTCAGGGCTTTCTGAAAGTAATTTAACCTTTATGGAAATTGCACAAAAGATTTTTCTAGTTACAGACAGTAGTTTGGCATCTGTAAAAAATACAAAGACAATGCTAAGAACTATAATTATGCTTAATATGAATAACAAAGTAAAAGTTATTATAAACCACGCTGAGGCAAGCAACATAATAAATACTAAAAATGTACAGGAGGTATTGGATGTTAAGGAGGTAGCTTTTATTTCTAGCAATCCAAAGCTTGTATCAAAGTCTTTTGCCGTGGGCATTCCCTATGTTTCAAGTAAACCTAATGAAAAAATCAGTAAAGAGATTCGTGCATTAGCTAGTGAGCTTTATAATAAAGAAAAATCTAAATAAATGTTTATAAAATTTATTATTAGATAAGGAAGTGTAGTATGACATTACTTAATAGAATAAATATTACACAAAAGGATGAGGTTGTTAAGACAAACAAAGAAGCTGATATTCTTTTTGAAAATAAGATAACAAAAAAAACTGATAATGATAAGGATCGAGAATTAAAGCAAAAAATTCAAAGAAGGATATTAGAGGAATTTGGTAATGTACAGGATATTGATAAATTAGTTTTGAATATAGACTCTTTGGCTATAGAAATTATACAGAAGGAACCGGAAAACTTCAGAGATGTCAATGTTCAAAACGTAGTGAAGGAAATTATAAATGATGTGACTGGATTTGGTCCCATTAATCCACTACTTCAGGATCCAGAAGTTACAGAGGTTATGGTAAATGGCCCAGATATGGTCTATTTCGAAAAAGATGGAAAGCTACATTTGGCGGATATAAAATTTAGAGATAAAGAACAGGTAATGCAGGTTATTGAAAAAATTGTTGCACCTTTAGGACGAAGAATAGATGAAAGTAGCCCCATGGTAGATGCAAGATTACCCGATGGTTCAAGAGTTAATGCAATAATACCGCCACTTGCTTTAAACGGTCCAACAATTACAATAAGAAAATTCTCAAAGAACCCCTTTACTATAGATGATCTAGTGAATTTCGGAGCACTTACAAGTGAAGCGGCAATGTTTTTAGATGCTTGTGTAAGGGCAAAGCTTAATATATTTATAAGTGGAGGAACAAGTTCCGGTAAAACTACAACTTTAAATGTATTATCATCTTTTATTAGCAATGATGATAGAATTGTAACTATTGAAGATGCTGCTGAACTTCAACTTTCACAGGACCATGTTATTTCATTAGAATCAAGACCACCTAATATTGAGGGGAATGGCGCCATTACTATAAGGGATTTAGTGAAAAATTCCCTCAGAATGAGACCAGACAGAATAGTGATAGGTGAAGTTCGTGGAGAAGAAGCACTGGATATGCTTCAGGCAATGAATACAGGACATGAAGGTTCTCTAGCCACAGGTCATGCCAATACCCCGAGAGACATGATTGCGCGCCTTGAAACAATGGTGCTAATGGCAGGCATAGAACTTCCAGTTAAGGCTATAAGACAGCAAATTGCAGGGGCTATTAATTTAATTGTACAACAATCTAAACTTAGGGATGGTTCAAGAAAAATAATGAATATTACTGAAGTTCAAGGCCTAGAAGGAGATGTTGTAGTGCTTCAGGATATTTTTATGTTCAAGCAGAAGAAAGATTTAAAAGATGGGAAAATAGTAGGAACATTGATTAGCACAGGTATTAGACCAAGTTTTTATGAGCGTTTTGAGGCTTATGGCATAGATGTCCCAGCTTCTATATTTAACATAGAGGAGTGGTAAATATGAAG
>JANZQE010000499.1:0-6364 GCA_038040705.1 Clostridium sp.
GTCTCCGGTAATTCTGGTAGTGATTCTATTAGTAAACAATTAATTGGAGCCTTAAATATAAATAAGGGATTTAGATTGCCGCCATATTTTTCTATAATGGCTATCTCTAATGATCCTGGAGAAATTTTTAATATTCCACAAATTCAAGAAACCACTAAAGACTTCGCAGAAACTATAAAAAAGGAAATAAAAGCTTAAATCGCTTTTATTTCCTTTTTTATTTGAATTATAGATTTATTCAAAATCGGATGAATAATATAAGGTGCTATGTCGCACAAAGGCTCTAACACAAACATTCTTTCCTGCATTCTTGGATGAGGCAATATTATTTCATCTAAGTAGCTAATAATATTATCATATAATAATACATCTAAATCTATAGTTCTTGGGCCCCATCTTATAACTCTTTCTCTTTTCAATTCTTTTTCTATAGACAATAGGAATCTAACAAGCTCTAGTGGGCTTAAAAGTGTTTTTACTTCAATAGCACAATTCAAGAAATCCTCTTGTTCTAAATATCCAACTGGCTTTGTTTCATAAAATTTTGATGTTTTAGTTATTTTAGTGTGATATGCATTATTTATAGAATCTAAAGCAGCTTTCACATTTTTCTCTTTGTCTCCCATATTTCCACCTACACCAATATAAGATGTATGCCATTTTCTATCTATCTCTACTGCCGCATACTCAAGTGGCTTTCCAATAGGCGCCCAAGGTTTTTTTACTTTAACCACTACTCTTTGAACCAAATCATATTTTAAAAGTATAAATTCAGCTAGTTTTTCAGTAGCACTCTCTATTAAATCATAGCTTTCCCTCTTAAACTCTTCCTCCACTGCGTGGCAAAGTTCACCATAATTAACTGTCTTAGTAATGTCGTCAGTGGTACCTGCCTCCCTTAAACAAAGGTAAAGTACTAATGAGATTTTAAAACGTTGTCCTAGAGCTTTTTCTTCTTTAAAAACTCCATGGTAAGCGTAAACCTCCAAGTCTTTTATGCACATTTTGTCCATAGTAAAATCTCCTTCTTATTTAATATAAAATACTATTAATTTCTAAATATAGCATCCGTCATAGCGCATACTCTTTTATTCTCTTTTATATCATGTACCCTTATAAATTGGCAACCTTTCATTATCCCTATAGCTGTAGTTGCAAGGGTACCCTCTAGCCTCTCCCCTACTGGTAAATCCAGTGCGAATCCTACCATGGATTTTCTTGACGTTCCAAGTAATAATGGATACCCTAAACTGTTTAATTTTTCTAGGTTTCTCATGGTTTCCAAATTATCATTATAACGTTTTGCAAACCCAATACCTGGATCTATTATTATATTTTCACGCTTTACCCCTGCCTTTAGCGCAATTTCAATAGACTCTTCTAAATCTTTTAATATATCCTGCATCAAATTATTGTAATTTTTATTATCCCTATTATGCATTAAACAGCAAGGTACATCGTACTTGGCAGCAACTCTAGCAATGCATGGATCTTTCTTAAATCCCCAAACATCATTAATCATAGCTGCTCCTGCTTCTAAGGCAAGTTCTGCCACCTTACCTTTATATGTATCCACTGAAATAGGAATCTTAATCACCTTGCTTAAAGCCTCTACTACAGGGATGACCCTTTTGATTTCTTCTTCCTCACTTACAGCTGCATGACCAGGTCTTGTGGACTCTCCACCAATATCAATAATATCTGCTCCCTGCGCAACCATTTTTTTCGCTTGATTTATGGCTTCTGACATATCATTAAATCTTCCTCCATCTGAAAAAGAATCAGGGGTAACATTCAAAATCCCCATAATATAAGTTCTTTTTCCTATTTCAAAATCTTGATTCCCTATTTTCATAAAATTCCTCCCGAAGCCTTAGTAGGTTATCTTTAAATTTTTCTTATTCTCTTTCCAATTACAATTAACCGTAGCCTTGCAATAAATACAATTCCTTGAAAGCTTGTCGCACTTATATAATAAATAGGTTAAACTATTTGGTTTTCCAGTATCATTTCTATGCTTAGCTATTGCTTCTAAAATCTCATCTATTTCTTTAGTATCATAATTGCACTCAAATAATATGTTTTTAGCAATTTGCATAGAAGCAATGTCATGAGGGGTTCCATTTTCATACTGCTTCGCCCTACCTATATCATGCAAAAGTGCAGTTGCATAAATTATATGTTTGGGTAAATTCCCTATGTTTTCCAAATTAATTATGTACATAATTCTTGCCACGTCTAAAAAGTGCTGCAAATCATGTAGGCAAAATTCCCTATGTTTTTCTAAAGCCTCTATGTCCGACAAATTTTTCTGAAAAATATTGTTTTCTATAATAAGATTGATTTTATAATTCATTAGTTTATTATCTATGATTATCACCTCTTTAGAGTAGTTCATTACTTCTTAATAATGTTCTACATAGCTATCATAATACCTTTTTATTTCAGATACAACCATACTTTCCTTAGTAATCTTGTCTTCTATTTTACAAACCTTCATTATGCCCATAATGCTATTAGTTATAAAAACACCTTCTGCTCCCATTATTTCTTCTAATGTAAACTCACCCTCCTCTATTTTAAACCCTATGGATATCGCATTTTTTATAACAAACCCTCGTATAATACCTGGAAGTAACCCACACTTAATTTTCGGCGTGAATATTACCCCTTGCCTCACAAAAAATATATTACTTATAGCTCCCTCACTTATATATCCTTCTGTATTTTGAAATAGTGCTTCATCGTGGCCTTTATTTATAACTTTATCCCGTTCAATTATATTTTCAACATAATTAAAAGATTTCACATAAGTTAAATTCGAGTGCGCATTTCTTCTAACCTCACTTAATCCTAGTGAATAACCCAGATCATAGTCCTTAGGTTTGTATGAAATTTCCCTTGTAGTAATTATAGTATTTTTCTCAGATACCATGATTTTAAGCACACAATTTTTACAATTCAGCTTTTCAGTAGCCTTATAAATTTCTGCTTCGGTAATTTTTTTATTTACGCCTAATGTTTCAAGCCCATTATTTAACCTATGTATATGTGGTGATAGGAGTATCGGTTTTTCTTTAACTAATATAGTTTCAAATATCCCTCTGCCAAAGAAAAACCCACTATCTAAAGATATCTTGTCCGTACTCAAATTACCATTTATCAATAACATAATACACCCCCACCTATAACACTCGCATAAGTGCCCTTGCTTTATCTATGGTTTCATCATATTCAAGTTTTTCATTAGAATCCCAAGTTATTCCCCCACCTACACCAAAATATGCGGTATTGTCTTTTTTTAAGATTGTTCTAATAATTATATTCAAATCTACATTACCTTCAAAACCCAAATATCCTAGCGCCCCAGTATATATATTTCTACGTACAGGCTCTAGTTCCTCAATAATTTCTAATGAGCGTATTTTAGGTGTCCCAGTTATTGAACCTCCTGGGAAACAAGCTTTAATGCAATCTAATGGGCTTACCACCTCTTTTAACTCACCTATTATTGTAGATACCAAATGAAAGACTGTACTATACTCCTCTAATTTAAAAAGCTCCGTTACTTTAACTGAACCAGGCTTACATACTTTACTTAAATCATTTCGCTCTAAATCCACCACCATAAGAAGTTCAGCCTTGTCCTTTTCGCTATTTATTAGTATATTTTTATTTTTTATGTCGTCTTCTTCATTAAGCCCTCTTGGCATAGTTCCCTTTATAGGTCTAGTTTCTACCATTCTATCTTTAATTCGCAAAAATCTTTCTGGTGAAGAACATATTATACTGAAATCCTCAATATTCATAAAGGCAGCAAAAGGGGCTGGATTTATATGTCTTAAATCCTTGCATATTTTATATGCGCTTTTACTGATGCTGCAAGTAAATCTTTGAGTTAAGTTAGTAATATATATATCTCCACTTTTTATATAAGCTCTTACTTTTGATATAGTATTTATGTATTTACTCTTTTCAAAGTTTGAAGTAAATTTATTAGTTATGTTTCCTACTTTATCGTATACAATTTTACTTCCCTTTTGTATTCGCTGCTCAATCTCGTAGATACTCTGCCTTTGAGGTTTAAGTATTCCTAGCGCAGATATATAGACGTTATTTTTCAGATTATCTACTATTATTACATTATCATAGAAATTATAATAACAGTGTGGTATATCTATATCCTCCATGGCTATATTCGGTAGCTCTTCAACTTCTCTAGATAAGTCATACGAAAAATATCCTATACCACCAGATACAAAAGGTATACCAGTATTATTTTCTATTGGGTATTCCTCTAAAATTTTATTTAACTCCTCGAAAGTATCCCCTGCGTATACCTCTTCTCCCTTATAGCACGTTCCATTTTTACTTTTAAATGTTAAAAAACAATTAAGCCCTATAAAAGAATATCTTCCTAAGATTTCCGCGTCCCTAGCACTATCTAGTATAATAGTATTTAAATCTTCTTTAAACAGTGAAAATATATCAAAACCATCAAGTTTAGTTTGAATTTTTTCAATTAACAGCTTCATTTTTTCTCCTTAGTTTCGAATAAATTTATTTTGAAATCTAACTTCATTTATAAAATTCTTAAGAATTTCGTGCCCATGTTCTGTTAACTCTGCTTCAGGGTGAAATTGTACCCCTTCAATAAGATAATCCCTGTGTCTTATTCCCATTATTACTCCATTTTCAGTTTCACTAGTTATCTCGAGTATCTGTGGAAGTGACTCTCTCTCTATTATTAAGGAATGGTACCTTGTAGCCTTCATAGGGCTAACAATATCCTTAAAAACATATTTCCCACTATGAAAAATTTCAGATACTTTCCCATGAACTGGCTGGGACCCTTTAATTATTTTGCCCCCAAAAACCTTACCAATAATCTGATGGCCTAAACATATCCCCAAAATAGGTATGTCCGCTTTAAACTTCTCTACTATTTCCATACAAATCCCTGAAGATTCTGGAGATTTGGGACCAGGTGAAATAATTATACCTTCAGGTTTAATTCTCTCAATATCCTCCAATAAAATTTTATCATTTCTATATAATAATATTTCCTCACCTAATTCTTCAAAGTATCTAACTAGGTTGTATACAAAAGAATCATAATTGTCTATCATTAAAAACATAACTAGCTCCTTCACTCATATAATTATCTCATTATATCAAATAATACATAAAAAATTTACTAATATTAATATTTTCTATAAATAATAGTAATTATTTATAGAAAACCCCTTTTATTATTTCCAATTATTATGTAGAATGATAGATGGCACAATATAATAAACAATAATCCAAATACTCGAGGTGATTTTATGTACATTAGAGGTGATTTTCATCTTCATACAAATGCATCTGATGGAAAGCTAAACCCTAAGGAATTAATTTATGAAGCTTATGCAAGTGGCTTAGATATTATTGCAATAACAGATCATGACACTACTTTAAACGTTGAAGAGGGCATTAGAGAAGGTGTAATTAAAAATATAAGGGTAATTCCTGG
Source organism: Clostridium sp. (assembly GCA_038040705.1). Classification (GTDB taxonomy): domain Bacteria; phylum Bacillota; class Clostridia; order Clostridiales; family Clostridiaceae; genus Clostridium_AD. Next base: position 5,516 of record JANZQE010000499.1, read on the forward strand.
TATAGAACTCTCTACTATTCATAATGATGAAAGTATTCATATACTAGGTTATTTTAAAGATGATAAGTATAAAGACCCACACTTTCAGAATTTGTTGTATGACATGGCTAATTATAGAATAGTTAGAGCTGAAAAAATAGTAGAAAATTTAGATACTTTCTTTAATATAAAATTAGACTATAAGCAAATTTCAGATGAAGCTAAAGGAGTAATAGCAAGACCTCATATAGCTAAAGCCATAATAAATGCTGGTTACAAATACGATTGGAAATATATATTTGATGTTTTGCTATCAAATGATAGTCCTGCTTATGTTCAAACTAAGAAAATTTCAACTGCCGACGGCATTAGTCTTTTAAGAGAACATAATGCAATAGTTGTACTTGCACATCCTGTTCTAATTAAAAAATCTTCTATAGACGAGATGCTACGCTTTAATTTCGATGGAATCGAAGCCGTATACCCACAGAATTCAAAAAAACAAAAAGCTCATCTAAAAGCAAAAGCTAGAGAGTACAATCTTTTAATTACTGCTGGTTCAGATTTTCATGGAATTACAACCTCAGATACCAGTCATGGTGTTATTGGTTCGGCTTCCCTAAGCCATAACGAACTAGCTACCTTTGTAAATGCATTAGATTCATAAAAAGGGAGATGTGAAAACATCTCCCTTTTTATTCCCTTGCTTAAATACGCTTTCTTTCTCTAAATTTCAATTAGGAAGGCTTCATAAGCTCTGAAAGCTTCATATATATCTGCTTTACTTGCAATCTCCCATGGCGCATGCATGTTATGAAGGGGAACTCCTGAATCAATAACTTGCATACCATATTCAGCTAATATATAAGC
>JANZQE010000500.1:0-9115 GCA_038040705.1 Clostridium sp.
AGGATAAATACGAAGAAAATATAGATTTATTTGTACCTTTAGGTGTTCGGGTATTTTGTTGGGCTATTATTAAAAAAATACTTTCGGAGGGATTATCCTTCAAGAATATCTATATTACAATTATAAAGTTTTCTAACTGTGAGTCGATGGGGCGGTTATTTTCTCATAGAAGAGCAATTAAAGTATTAATGAAACTACCAAGTTTTTTAGAAAAAATCTTTTTTACTGTATGTATTTTATCTTTTAGATTGAAGCTGTATAATATGCTATCATTAATATTTATATGTATATCCCCCTTAGCTAAAGTATATATAGACAAAAACGTAAAAAGTTAAATGGAAAGTTGGAACAGTATGGGTTGGATATTATTCAAATTATAATGCGATCGGAGAGTGATTAATAAAATGAAGTATCCATTAGACAAACTAGATAATTATTTTTTAAATTATAATAAAATAACAGAAGATATGGAATATGAGATATTTGATATATATGCAAAAGATATGATTACAGTAAATAGAATTGATTTAGTTGTTAAGTATTATTATATTGAATGTCGTGAAAAAAATCAAGATTTAGACTTTGCTAAGGAATTATATAAGAAGCATATTGAAGCTTTTACAGATGGTACATTTTCAGAACAAGGGAATTCGAATAAAAATTCACTAGAGAAGTATATTGAAGTCTTTGATAATTTAATAGATGATTTTAAGGTAAATGGATATAGTTCAGATATTTCAATAATTCCAATAGGAAAGAATTATGAATTGCTTGATGGCTCCCATAGAACGGCCTGCGCAGCATATTTCAATCAAAAGATTAAGGTAATACGTTTTCCTAATCTTTCAGTAGATTACGGGTTTGAATTTTTTAAGTGGCGATTATTAGATGATTTTTATCTGGATTTTATTGCAAACAAGTTTGCAATGTTAAAGGATAATATTTATATACTAATTGCATGGCCCCAAATAGCAGGTAGTAATAATATAAAAGTTATAGATGAAATTTTAGAAAAAAATCAATGTAAAGTTATATACCGTAAGAGGTTAAAATTTAATAGGGAAGGCTTGTGGAATCTTATTTTTCAGATATATAAAGATGAACCTTGGATAGGTCATAATAAAAGTAATTTCAAGGGGATTACTGTAAAAACTGACTTATGTTATGATAAAAGTGGGTGCGTAGAAATTTATATCTTGAATTGTCCATATTTGCAATCGTTGTCTATGGCAAAAGATGAAATAAGAGAAAGCTTTGGAATAGGAAAATCCTCAATACATACTTCTGATACTAAGAAAGAAACCACAGAGATATTAAATTTCATCTTTGATAAAAATTATGATGAAATTCTTTATAATAGCTTTCAGCTAAATAGAAGTTTAAAACATTCTTGGATTAAATATTTTGGTAGAAAGATTAGGAATAAATATAGGGTAAGCATAAATAATATTAAAAGTATTTTAAGTAAACCAGTGTAGTATATCTACTACGAGATTAGAAAAAAGTTAAAAGGAAAGTAGGTATAGCAGATGAATACTCAGTCAAGAGAAGTTAACTCTATTAGGAATTTCATAGTAGGAGCTATTAGTCAGTTTTTCTTTCTATTCTTAAACCTAGTGGCAAAGACAGTGTTCATTAAGACATTAGGAATTGAATTTGTAGGCATAAATGGATTGTTTACGAATATATTCCTGTTATTATCCTTTGCGGAATTTGGAATAGGTTCAGTTATGGTGTATAGCTTATATGAACCACTAACTAAGCAAGATACAAAAAAAATAACTGCTATATACAGATTTTTCAAAAAAATATATATCATCATATCTATACTTATAATGTTGATTGGTATATTAATAATCCCTATGCTTAAATTTATGGTGAATACAGAAACAGCAGTAACCAATTTAACTCTATATTATATATTATTTTTAATAAGTATAACTATTTCTAATATGTATATATATAAATCTCACTTAATATTAGCAGATCAAAAGGAATACATAGTATCCTTATATCAAATTCTATTTGGCGGTATAGCACTAATACTTCAGATTATTTTTCTTTTGTTCACAGAGAATTATATTATATATTTAATAATTGTCCTTTCCAAGAATATATTATTCAGCTTTTCTGTATCAAGTAAAGTTAATAGATTATATCCTTTTATAAATGATAAAGCCACATCCAATACTATAAGTGTAAACGAAAAACAACAGATAATAAAAAAAATTAGAGATGTTTTTATTTATAAGTTCGCTCGCGCATTACTTACAGGAACAGATAATATTATAATTTCAATTTTAGTTGGAACGATATGGGTGGGATATTATTCAAATTATGACTTGATAATTACTGGAGTATTTAGCTTAGTAACTACGTTTAATTCCGCTATTTCTGCTAGCATTGGGAATCTGATTATTAAAGAAAAAGTTGAAAATCAGTATAAGATATTTAATATTACACAAGTAATAAATTATTGGATTGCAGGGTTTACCACAACTTGTTTATATATTTTATTCCAAGACTTTATTACCTTATGGATTGGAAAAGAATATTTGTTTGACTGGAAAATAGTGATTATAATAGTATTTAATTATTATTTAGTTTGTACTAGGAATTCTGTAAAAGTCTTTAGAGAGGCTGCTGGAATGTTTGAAAAAGTAAAATATATTATGGGTCTTGCAGCGGTTATAAATATAGTTTTATCCATTGCACTGGGTACAATATTTGGTGTATTAGGTGTTTTGCTGGCTACTTCAATTACGACCTTATCAACTTATTATTGGTATGAGGCTAAGTTACTTATGGAAAATCAATTTGGATGTTCTGTAAAAATATATTTCAAAGGCCAAATAAAAGGCTTTTCTTTAACTATAATAAGTATTTTCATAACATGGTTATTTGTTAGTATGGTAAATGAGGTTACAATTAGTAGCTTTATAATCAAAATATGCATATGCTTAGTTGTACCAAACATATTTTATGTACTTGTTTTAAAGAAAAAAGAGGAATTTCAAGAGGTATTTATTATGGTTGTTAGAAATTTAAAAAAAATTAGAGATAGGTGAAGCTAATGAGTGAAATAAGTATTATTGTTCCAGTGTATAATGTAGAGAAGTATTTGAATAAATGTATTTCTTCAATTTTAGAGCAGTCATTTACTGATTTTGAATTAATTTTAGTAGATGATGGGTCAAAAGATAATAGTGGAAGAATGTGTGATGGATACAAAGATGAAGATTCAAGAATTAGAGTAATACATAAGGAAAACGCGGGCCTATCTGCTGCTAGAAATATAGGAATTGAAACTTCAGAAGGTAAGTATCTAACCTTTATCGATAGTGATGACTTTATACATCCGAATATGTTAGAAATATTATATAATAATATCTTGGAAAATAAAGCGGACATATCAGTATGTGACCATTATTTAGTATATGAAGGTAAGGAAGTAGCCAAGGAATTAGGTGATAACAACATTACATTATATACTAATATTGAAGGGGTAAAAAAAATTGTAGAGAAAAGTAAAGCAAGTATGATTGTTGCTTGGGGTAAATTATATAGAAGAAGTTTATTCTGTGATATACGGTATCCATCTTTAAAGTACCATGAAGATGAGTTTGTTACTTATAAGTTGATGTATAAATCTACTAAAATAGTTGTAACAGATGCAAAGTTATATTATTATCTTCAAAGGTCAAATGGTATTACTGGAACTACTTATAGTATTAAAAGGCTAGAAAAATTAGAAGCATTAGAACAAGCTATTATGTTTTTTAAAAATGAAAACAATAAAACATTGACTTATTTAGCTGAGTTTAGATATCTATTGAATATACAAATTGCCTATTATAGAGTTAAATATGATATGGGCTATGATAAAGGAATTATGGACAAGTTAAAAATACAGTATAACCAGAAATTCAGAGAATTTTCAAGTGGTAATATGAAAAATATTCCCATAATAAGAAGGATGTTATTAAGATTTTTTTATTTCTTCCCTAAGATATATTGCGTTTTAGTTAGATTATGTTTATTTTGTGTTTCAAAATATAGAGGAGAGTAAGATGAAGAAACCTATGCTTTTATTTTTTATTTTATTATTGGTTATAGTTATAATATGCGGCACTATTTTATATTTATACATACCCAAAAGTACTCTAGTTTTTAAAGAGAGTAATAAAGAAGTTCTTAACCCGGGACGAGGATTTTATGTTCAAATTAACAGTAATGAAGAGGAGAGATTTGAACAATTAAAGAATGAAAATATTAAAATAGCACTTGTAGCATATGATATAGAAGATTTTCTAAATACTAAAATTACTGAAAAAAAATTAAAGGAGCTAGAAATAGTGCTAAAGGAAGCCCGAAAGTATGACATGCAAATTGTCTTTAGGGCTGCATATGGGTTTGATCCAAAATACAAAGACCCTGAGACTATAGAAAATATTTATACTCATATAAAGCAAATAGCACCTATTTTAAATGCAAACAAGGATGTTATTTTAAGTGTTCAGGCTGGATTCCTAGGACCTTGGGGAGAGTGGCATAGTAGTAAGTTTTTAACTGGCAATGAGGATGAAGTTAAGCTTAGAAACCAAACATTATCAGTACTACTTGAGAATTTGAGTAAGGACATAGCTATAAATGTGAGACGACCAAGATTTATTAGGGATGCAATGGAGGCTGGTATTGACAAATCAAGATTGGGCTTACATAATGATGCATTATGGTCTACTAAAGATGATATGGGAACCTATGATGATTCTGACTACACAAGAGAAGAAGAACTCTCATGGGCTAGGGAGAATATTGCACAGGGCGTAAATGGCGGAGAAATGCCATTAGTCAGCGAATATTCTAACATCGACAATGCCATAAAGGAGATGAAAAGTCTTCAGATAACATATTTGAATTGTAGATATAATAAGGAAGTATTAGAGGGATGGAAAACTACTGAATACAAAGGACAGAATGGTCTTGAATATGTAAATAATCATCTGGGATATAGATTATGGTTAGATAAAGTTGAATTGTCTACATACATAAAACCTAACAGAGCGTTTAGAATAAAAGCCGTTATCCATAATTCAGGGTTTGCTCCTATTGATAATGGGAATGAACTATTTTTAATTATGAAGAGAGGGAAAGAGGTTATATTTAAGTCCATATTAGACGGTGAGCTTTCTTCAATAAATGGTGATATGTCAAAAGAATTTATTATTAATACCCATATAGATGATTTATTTGAAATGGATAAAAAAGAAGACATATTAGTTGGAATTTATATAGTTAACCCTGATATAGCTAGTTCTGAAAATCCAGCTAATAATATTAGTCAGATTGAATTAGCAAATTCAGAACTTATATATGAAAATGGAATAAACTTTTTTGCTAAATATATATATAATAATAAACGATACACATTAGAATAGATAGTAATTACACTACCAATCCTTTATAAATAAATAAAAGGAACAAGAAAGTATATGTTTTCTTGTTCCTTTTGTTGCATAGCTTTTTACAATCTATAAATTGAGATTAACTATAGTTCTACCTTTGTGAGCTCCAGTAAGTATAGTAGCTATTTCACTGTTTAATCCTTCTAAAGATACTTCATTCACTTTAGTGTATAAATCAGTAATCTTCCAATCTAAGGATAATTCATTCCAAATCTTACGTCTAATATCCATAGGGCATTTAACAGAATCTATTCCGAGTACTGAGATTCCTTTTAAAATAAAGGGATAGACTGACGTTTTAAATTCATCGCCTGCAACATTTCCACAACAAGTTACACTACCACCATAATTGGTTGTTTTAATGGCTGTAGCTAATATATTTCCGCCTACTGTGTCTATTACTCCGGCCCATCTAGGCTTTAGGAGTGCTTTCCCAGAAGTGTCATCTAATTCATTTCTATCAATTATGTTTTTTGCACCAATTCCAAGTAACATATCTTTTTCAGAAGCTTTTCCTGTAGCAGCAGTGACATTATAACCAATCTTGCTCAAAATTGAAATGGCCATACTTCCGACTCCACCTGTTGATCCAGTTACTAATATGTCTCCGTCACTAGGCTTAACACCTGAATTAACTAATTTATAAACTGATAGTGCGGCGGTGAATCCAGCAGTACCATATATCATACTCTCTCTTAGAGAAAGATTTGAAGGAAGTTCTACTACCCACTGCGCAGGAACTCTAATATACTCTCCGTAACCACCTGATGTACTCATTCCGAGCGCATATCCTGTTACAAGTACCTCAGCTCCAATTTTAAAACTATCATTATTGCTTTGGGTTACAATACCTGCAGCATCGATTCCTGGTGTGTGTGGATAATTTCTAGTTACACCTTTATTTCCTGTAGCGGAAAGAGCATCTTTATAGTTTAATGAGGAATATTTTACATTTATTATTACATCGCCTTCTGGTAGATCATTTATGTGTCTAGTTGTAATTTCTCTATTGAATTCTTTATTTTCTGTGTCTGTTACGACCATTGCTTTAAATTCATTGTTATTCATTTCAAAAACTCCTTTGTAAATATAGTATGGTATAAAACTAATTGTAGCAGAAATATAGTTTTATGTCAAACCATGTTTTAATTGCTTTTTAGTTTATAGCATACTATAATTAGATAGATAATTTAAATTCAGGATAGGAGCCTAATTATGAATGATAAATATATAATATATTTTATAAGCAAAACTAAGAAAAAAATGACTAGATTTATTGAAAAAGCATTAAAAGAAAAAGGTTTAGATGATTTGGCACCTGCATATGGCAATATCCTTACAGTATTATATAATAATAATGGAAGACTAGGTATGAATCAAATAGGGAAAACAATAGGAAAAGATAAGTCTACGATTACAGCATTGGTTAATAAGTTATCAAATTTAGGATATGTAAAAAAGGAGAAATGTATACAAGATAAAAGAGTTACCTACATAATTTTAACTGAAAAAGGTAAAGCAATAGAAGGGAAAGTAAATGAAATTTCTGGAAAAGTGAACTTAATAGCATATAAAAATTTTTCTAAAAAAGAAAAAGACATTTTTCTTGAATTGTTGAAGAAGATGAATAATAACTTTGATGTAGATTAAGGAGATCACATATGGATAAAACAATTGGAGTAATTGCTTCTGATAAAGAATTAGAAAAAAGTATAATAGAATTGTTTAGAGAAGATGTAGAGCAAGGAAAGATCATTATAGATATATTAGATCCTGATAATATAGAAAAACAAGGAAAGATATTAGAAAGTAAGGGTGCCAAAGCTATTATAGCGAGAAGTGGCGGGTACAGTCTTACTGTCGGAAAGGTTAATATTCCGCTTATACAGTTAAAGATAACTACATTAGATATTTTATTTTCAATAAAGACAGCAAGCGTAGCTAATAAGGATATAGTACTTATTATATCGCATTTAGAGTACTTTGATTATGAGGAATGGAAAAGTATGATAAGTGCCAATGTCATAATTGAGAAGTTTAGCTATAAAGAGGAAATTGAGGAACGTGTAAATAAGTATTTATATAAAAAGGAGCAGGTAATAATAGTTGGGGGTGGAATTCCTTGCAGCTATGCTCAAAGGTTAGGCATGGAATTTGTTCATTTAGGTGCCAGCAATGAGTCAATTCATGAAGTAATTACATATGCTAGAGAACTTGTAGATAACTTATATGAACAGAAATATAAAAATGAGATTCTAAAAACTATCTTAGATGGAGTTCATGACGCAGTTGTAGCAGTGGATCAAGAAGGTAAAATTATATTGTATAACGAAAGAGCTAAGGAATTATTAAAAAAGGATAGCAGTGATGTAGTAGATAAGCAATTATTAGATGTTTATCCTGAACTTGGATTTATAATGGATGTAATGAAAAATAAAATAAATCGATACAATGAAATAAAAGCCCTTAAAAAAATAGTTATTACAGCAAATACGTCTATATTAGAGGTGGATAGGAACATTCATGGTGTTTTGTGCTCCTTCCAGGACATAACCAAGCTACAAAACTTGGAAAAGAAGATAAGGTACGAACTTAATAAGAAAGGTCTTGTTACGAAGTACAAATTTCAAGATATTATTACATATGATCCCGTTATGAAAAATACTTTGGCAAAAGCAAGGAAAATTGGTTTAACTGATAGTACTGTAATGATTTATGGAGAAAGTGGAACCGGTAAAGAGATGATTGCACAAAGCATTCATAATATTAGCAGTAGAAAAAACGAACCATTTGTTGCTATTAATTGCGCGGCAATATCAGAGAGCTTACTCGAGAGTGAACTTTTCGGATATGAAGAGGGCGCATTTACGGGTGCAAGGAAAGGCGGCAAACCTGGGTTATTTGAACTAGCTCATGGCGGCTCCATATTTTTAGATGAAATTAACAGTGTTTCTCTTAATATTCAAGCTAAGTTATTACGTGTTTTAGAAGAGAAGGAAGTAATGAGGTTAGGTTCTGACTATGTAATTCCTTTAGATGTTAGAATCATATCTGCAGCAAATGAAGAGTTAAAGAGAAAAGCTTATGCGGGGAATTTCAGAAGGGACCTATTCTATCGTTTAAACATATTGGAACTCCATATACCGCCACTTCGGGAAAGAAAAATGGATGTCCTTCCGCTCTTTAAGCACTATCTAAAAAAACTGGGTGATGAAACTGATGGAATGAGAGTAGATAGTGAACTTGAGAAAAAATTAGTCAAATACTCCTGGCCTGGTAATGTAAGGGAACTTAGAAACATTGCACAAAGATATGTAATATTTAAAGAAGTGGATTTAGATGATTTAGAAATAATTGAGACTGGTAACCAATTTATAAATGAAGCCCCTGAAAACACTAGTGAAAAAGTGGTAGACTTAAAGGAAATTAACCGATATGTAGAGGAAAAAGTAATAGATATGCTTGCAAGTAGTGGAATGTCAAAAACAGAAATGGCAAAACAATTGGGAATAAGTAGAACTGCTTTATGGAAAAAGACAAAATCTTAGATTAGATGTATGTAAACTAAAGATAACAAAGTGTTAACATAAGTTAACATATTATTTTTAAATTAAAAAATATATTACCAAAGTACAGGCCTTAAGGCCTGT
>JANZQE010000501.1:0-4229 GCA_038040705.1 Clostridium sp.
GATTTTTCCAACGGTCTAGCTTCTGTATCCATATAGCTATTTAATTGTTCAAAAATAGTTTTTGATAATTTTTTCATTTTTATTTCTCCTTTTTTTTAATCAAATATATTTATCTTATATAAGTGAGTTAATTATCTTCGGTTTTCTCTATGTTTATCATTTGAGCATTAATTTTTTCGACTTCCCATTATAGACATAATGTAAACTTTGTCTATACCTTATTTGAAACATTCTACTAGACATATTTCAACAAACATTTACTATTGTCCTTTAAATATACAGAAAAAAAAGAGCATTTCTGCCCCATTAGACTAATATAACAAATAATGATCCTATTTTATTTAATAATATTCTTCAACATCAAAACGGTCTGCATTCATTACCTTATTCCATGCAGCTACAAAATCTTGTATGAACTTCTCCTCATTGCCATTAGATGCATATACCTCAGCAACTGCGCGAAGTTGTGAATTTGCTCCAAATACAAGATCAACTCTTGTTGCTGTCCACTTCCTCTTCCCTGTTTCTCTATCAAAACCCATTAATTTTTCCTTGTATTCAGGTAACACCTTCCACTGGGTATTAATATCAAGAAGGTTTACAAAGAAATCATTTGTAAGACATTCTTCCCTCTTTGTAAACACCCCCTCCTTTGATCCTTTGTAATTTGTGTTTAACACACGCATACCACCAATTAATACTGTCATTTCCGGAATAGTTAATGTTAATAATTGTGCTCTATCAATTAACATTTCATCTGATGTTACTGCATATTTATCTTTTATATAGTTTCTAAACCCATCTGCCTTAGGTTCAAGAACACTAAATGCCTCTATATCTGTTTCCTCTTGGGTTGCATCAGTTCGTCCTTTCGTAAAAGGAACAGTAATGTTGTACCCTGCATTTTTTGCAGCTTGTTCAATACCGGCACATCCACCTAATACAATAATATCAGCTAAAGAAACCTTCTTCCCCTTTGAATGTGACCTATTAAAACTCATTTGAATTCTTTCTAGGGTATTTAAAATCTTGCTAAGCCTTTCCGGCTCATTAATTTGCCATTTTCTTTGTGGCTCTAGGCGTATTCTCGCCCCATTTGCTCCTCCGCGCTTATCTGAGCCACGAAATGTTGATGCAGATTCCCAAGCTGTTGTAACAAGTTCTGATATTGACAAGCCTGAATCTAAAATCTTTTTCTTAATCTCTGAAATATTCTTTTCATTAATCAATTTATAGTTAACTTTTGGCACTGGGTCTTGCCAAATAAAGCTTTCTGTTGGAACTTCTGGTCCGAGATACCTTGATATTGGTCCCATATCTCTATGGGTTAATTTAAACCATGCTTTGGCAAAATCCTCAGCAAATTTTTCTGGATTTTCTAAATAATTCTTTGCTATTGGTTTGTAAATAGGATCATAAATAAGTGCTAAATCTGCTGTGGTCATCATAGGTCTATGCTTTATTAATGGATCAGAGGCATCAACTACCATATCCTCTTCATCTACATCTTTAGCTAACCATTGGTATGCTCCTGCAGGACTTTTAACTAATTCCCACTCATATTTAAATAATGTTTTTAAGTAACCCATTGTCCACTTTATAGGTTCTGCTTTCCATGCACCTTCAAGCCCACTACTTATGGCATCTGGCCCCTTACCAGTTTTACAGCTATTTTTCCACCCCAGCCCTTGCTGCTGGATAGGTGCAGCTTCTGGCTCTGCCCCAACATATGAAGGTGATGCAGCACCATGACATTTACCAAAAGTATGTCCACCTGCCACAAGCGAAACAGTTTCCTCATCATTCATTGCCATACGAGAGAATGTTTCCCTTACATCATTGGCTGATGCCTTAGGGTCAGGCTTTCCATTGGGTCCCTCTGGGTTTACATAAATTAAGCCCATTTGTACAGCAGCAAGAGGATTTTCAAGTTCTTTATCATCTCTATTACGCTCATCTCCAAGCCATTCTTTTTCACTACCCCAGTAAATATCCTGCGGTTCCCAAAGATCCACTCTACCACCACCAAAACCAATTGTCTTGAGTCCCATAGATTCTAATGCGCAGTTACCTGTAAGTATCATAAGATCAGCCCAAGATATTTTATTTCCATATTTCTTTTTAATTGGCCAAAGTAAACGACGTGCTTTATCTAAATTTATATTATCTGGCCAACTATTAAGTGGTGGAAAACGTTGCAATCCTTGCCCTCCACCTCCTCTACCGTCACCAACTCTATAAGTACCAGCACTATGCCAAGCCATACGAATAAAGAATGGTCCATAGTGACCATAATCAGCAGGCCACCACTTCTTAGAATCTGTCATCAACTTATACAAATCTTTCTTTAGTTCATAATAATCTAATTTTTTGAATTCTTCGGCATAGTTAAAACCTTTAGACATAGGATTGCTTAGTTCTGAGTTTTGCCGAAGAACATTTAGCTTAAGCTGCTTTGGCCACCAATACTCATTAGTTGTTCCCCCACCTGCTACAGCACTACTTGTTCTTCCAGTCATTGGACATTTCCCTTCTAACATAACACTATCCTCCTTACCATTCTTCTTTACCTACCTGCACACCTGCTTAATTTATATACATAAAGGTAATGTAGCCTTTCTTATATAAATACTATTACTGTAAATTATATAAATATATAACTAGTACTATGAGTGAATTGATAAATAATATTGGGTCTCGTAGAACACTCTATTGGTTTTAGAGGAAATTCTCTATAGTAATATTTTTTCCTAATTGTACCATAAGTATATTTAAGTAAATACAAAACATAAAAGTTTCAGCGCTTTTAAATTAATTTACTATAAGGTAAAATGACCTACACATAATTAGGGGATTCAAGTTTTTACAAGTTATTATAACAGTAGTTATAACTATCACTTGTCTTACTATGCAAAAATCAGGAACTGCTAATCATTTTCTGATTAAAAGTTCATGACTTTTGATATGATTTTTTATTAACAGCAGTTACATTAGCATTAACCTTATTAGTATTAATAATATCCTTATTCAATCATTCCTTTAATTTATGGCCATTTGCTCCTGCTTTGTAGCTCCTTAAAAACAGATTATAAAATTCATCAATAACTTTTGAATTTCCAATCTCTTTATTTATTTTTAATAATTCCACTGCGGCCTCTATTGTACATAAATCCCCTTCAGCAGCTCCTCTTCTTAAATCATAGTGAGACTTAAAATTTGGTTGTAATGAAATCCTAGGTAATTTATTTAGATAATCACTTTTCCTAAGTATTTTACGTGCTTCTTTCCACGTACCATCTATTAGAACAAATGCAGGAATTTTTCCTGTTCTTTTATATTCAACTTTGCTACACTGCGATTCATCTTCTACTGGAAATACCAAATAAGAATCATAAATTTCATTGTTTAGGTTCTCAATTAATTTCTCTGGATTTTTTGTCCTTTCCCAAAGAAAAATCTCAGTAGAATCTGGATTAACAAGCTTTAATAACCTTGCAGTGTTAGAAGGTCTGTAAAGCTCTCGTTCAGTTGATAGAATCCAGATTCTTGCACTAGTACTGATTTTAGGTGCACTATCACATATACAAGTTACTTTAGGTAAACCACATTTGTCGCAACTATCATATAGACTTGTTATTTTCTTTACTTTATACTTACAATTCATATTTCCTCCAATTTCAATTAATTTGCTATGAGTGTTTTATACTCCTCTATTACTTTATCTACATAGTGCTCTGGCCCTTCGATAATGACCTCTGTATCTATAAATCTAATAGATAATTTAAAATTTTTAAACTCTCTAAAAAAAGGGTTTCTAAATGTAAAAACATTCTCATCTATTTCAACAGTCTTCCATTTCATTTCTTTCATTGTCATCTTTATATTTTCTTTTGCCAATAACCTATCCGCTATTATTATTGATTTACTGCTATACAAATAATTTTTAAATGTCACTAAAGCCCATAAAAACACAATAGCTGAAGTAATAATAAAAATGTATATATCACTATTTTGGTACAATTGATGTTTAAAAAGCCTTTTAAATAAAACCACAAATATATTCGTTAACACCAGTGGCAATATTAATGATGCTAAAATCTTAATAAAAACATTTAAACGTTCAATTCCCCCAATTCCCACATTTGTCTCCCTTTCTACTTTCATATTAAATCATGTGTAACCAATAAACATTAGAATATTTATAAAAGAATAGTGTGACTAAAGTTTGT
>JANZQE010000502.1:0-3664 GCA_038040705.1 Clostridium sp.
CATAGTCTCTCCGCTTCTGTTAACAGATCCAGCTGAACCTCCTGTTTTTCTTACAGTATTTAAGTGATCTCCAGGGTAAGTGTCATCACTTCCCGTAGAATCAAAAACCATTTGATTAGCGAATCTACCCATTGCACTTAAATCTTTATGTACTGGATCATGAGTTATTGTTAAACCATTATCAGCTTTTTGTCCTACTAAAGATCCTCTACCTTTTCCGCCAGAGTTTGGATTTAAACCATAAGATCCACTAGTTTTGTGAGTATGCGCATCGTCTCGGTGTCCTGCATCTGCTGGTCCGTGAGTCTTGTATCTAGCAGCTCCTCCATTAGTCATGATGTTAGCTACTTTAGCCGCTCCTTTTGCGTAACCACCCATTCTAGCAGGTCCAAAAGATTGGTTGTACCCCATTCTAGCTGCTCCTTCTTGATTGTTCTTTAATTCACCAGCTGCTGCAGTTGAGCTTTCGCCCCCGCCGTCTTGGTTTGTTTTTAATTTTGCCATTGTTGTTTAATTTAATAATTGTTTTTAGATATTTTTTTCTGCGTTATATGCGTCTTTTTCCCAAGGACCTTTACCGGCTTGCATAACTGAATAGTCGTATTCTTTTCCTTTCCACATAACCCTACCAGCTCCTTCAGAATTCACCTCATAATCTAATCCAGTACCTGGATTTTTTGCTTCACTTTTATATTGATCAACGTGAATCTGTTCATGAGCTAATGTTTTCTGCTTTTCTACTGGGTCGGTTAAATTTTCATTTATTACTATAACTCCATTCTTGGGTGTTCTGGCGTAAACCTGATCATTGCCCATGTCTCTTTCAAACACAGATGTATTCATCTTGTTTAAATCGAAAGGAGGTAATACTTTAAATGCCATCGTATGGAAATTTTTTGTTAAACCATTCTTGTCGTTTCTCACAACCACAAGGTATATTAAGACCATCAGACACTTTATCTACGATGGTCTTAATACCTGTTTTTGTAGTGAACTTAGCTATACTATCGCCTAATCCTCTAGATTCCATTTATACTATTGATGCAGTTGCTATTGCAAAAGAAGAAAAATACATTTGAACCGGAACTACAGCCTCATCAAGTCCTAATTGAACAGTTGATTGCACGCCTCCTGGATTAGCAGTCATTGCTGCGTATATAGCTTTCGCTGGTGACTTAGCTCCATTAGTAATAGTTGGAGCAGCGCCAGTACCATCTTTAGTTACTAACACATTAAGAGTTATTACTCTAGCTCCGTAAGTTTGCTCAGCAAATAATTCTGCCCCTACTGGTGCAGCGCTTAAACTTACAGCACCATCTAATACTATAGTTAATGCTCCAGCATTATATGCTACGCTTTGAATGTGATCTGCGTTAACTAATTGAACGCCTTGAGTTAAAGGAGCTCCTGTGTTAACAATGTTAAATTTTAAAAATTTGTTTACCATAATAATTGTTTTTTGTTTGGTTTGGTTTGTTTATTTTGATTTCTCAGTTTACTCTGTTTATTTATTTTTCGGTAAGGATTTTATTTTACCGTTTTCTGTTCTTGCGTATCTGTGTGTAGACGTTTCTTTGCTAGGTATTAATTCACCTGAGTAAGTTCCGTCTCCATATTTCCAACTAACTTTTTTAGCTGCTCCATGATGATCCCATTTTTTATCTGCATAAGGCATATAATGAGCAGCTCCATAATTTTCAGCGCCTGTTGAGTTATCGCCATCATAGTTGTAACTGCCATGAGCATCGTCAAATAACGCTTCAGCGTGTCCTTTATTACCCTCAGCCATTTCTTTTCTACCTCTTGACACATCTTCTTCTTCCCATGAATTAACCATGTGATGCTTTGAGTGCTTTGCGTTTCCGCTATATTCTCCGTAATGTCCTTTGTGATTGTATGCCATAATTATTAATTTGCGTGTATTGCTGCTATTTGTTTTTTTGCATCTTCAGAAGACGCAAAACCACTTCTCCAGGTTCCACCTTTTTTGTTATTTAAAATATAGTAAGTTCCATCACTAGCAGATCTTACGCATCCTTCGTCTGTGTCTGCGCAACCTTTACCAGCTTTAGCAGCACCTAATCTATTCATTAACATGTTCATAATTATATATTTTGTAAAGCTATTATATCCGTTAAAGCAGTTGATCCACTTGATAACACTTTAACAACTAATAGATCTATTATTTTTCCAGCAGGTATATTACTTAAAGTAACTTGATTACCAGAAACATCTTCAACAACAGCATTTCCTGTTGTCCCAAAATACAAAGAATAACCTTCGCTAATATTAGCAGCGTTACTTTTATATATTTGATACGTAGCTGCTTGAGCAGGATTACCGCATAATGTTATTGTGTTTGCATCGTCCACACTTACCACGGTAAATATTTCACCATTAGTGTATACCACATCTCCTCCAGATATAACATATCCTAGTGCGTTAGTTACTGCTGGTAAAAAATCAGTGCCAGCATCAATTAACTGATTCGTAGCCCCTGTGCTTGTACCGCTAGCTATAACACCAGGTTGAGGTATATTAATAGTGTCGCTGAGGATAACACTTACCGATGAATTATATGTACTCATGTTTTTAGTTTTTAAAGTTTATGAATTACGTTGTGCACATAAAACAGCATTCAATCCCTTGTAAGGTACTTCTGCTTTTGCAATACTCATTCCGGTTATTCCATTACTAGCTCCTTTACCGTGTAGTCTTCCTTGTTGATCTAGTGGCCCATCCCAAATATGAGATTCTCCTACTACACCTACCTTGCTACCTGGCTTTAATTTTTCCATTGCTGGGTCATACTTGTTGCTGTGCATAATTTTGTTTTTTATTTTGTTCTTTTTTTAGGTTTTAATTGCTTTGATTCCATTATTTTATTTTTTTTGAGGCTCCAGCAAACATACCACCATAGGTTTGTCCAAACATTTGACCTGCATTCATTTGAGCTTGACCAGTAAAAGGTGATCCATTTTGTGGTAAAACCCCACCTGTAATAGCAGAAGCCATACCTCCTACAGCGCCCATTGGTTCTAGTGGTGTTCCTAAAGGATTAGCTAATTCAGCTGGTTGTTGGCTTTCAAACTCTTTTTGATCTCCTGCAACTTGAGCATTGAAGTTAGAATTTACCCCATTTTTCATATTACCAAAAACTGAAACACTACCGGCAGTCCCACCTTCTGCATTCATCTTCTGTATTGCTTGTTCTTCAGGTGATAATTCTGGCGCAACCGGTACAGCGGCCTGTGCTTGTTGTGCAGCTTGTTGAGCTTGTGTCATTGCATTACTACTTCTACTTTGCCCAGACGAAACACCAAGTGCTCGACCTAGCAAACCTCCAGTTCTTGATGATCTGCCAACCAATCCAGCTAAACCACCTGTCGCTCCTCCACTCGTATTATTTCCTACGGCTCCCGCTGCTGCTGCTGATATTGCTGCCATATTATCTGTTTTTATCTTTATTAACCTTATATATAGATTTAGTCAAAACCTTATCCATATATGTTTTTCCTTTTATTATTTTATTTCTTCTTTTACTTGTTGGTATATCATCTTCACCTGTCATGATTCGATATATTCTTTTAATAAGTTGCTTACCTTTAAAAGAAACTTTATAGATATTGTATTTTTGAGTGGTTCTATTTCTTTGTCTCCAAAC
>JANZQE010000503.1:0-9105 GCA_038040705.1 Clostridium sp.
GGTGAAGTAAATGTCTATTCTAGTTAAAATTTATTTATCCTTCTTAAAAATAGGCGCCTTTAGTTTTGGAGGTGGCTATGCTATGCTTCCTCTTATCGAAAGGGAGATTGTAACAAATCATAAATGGATTACCTTTAAAGATTTCATTGATATTATAGGTATATCGCAGATGACTCCAGGTCCTATAGCTATAAATTCAGCTACTTTTGTAGGTTTCAAAGTTTCTGGTATATTAGGTAGCCTTTCTGCAACCTTAGGTGTAATTTCTTTTTCTTTTATCTTAGTCTCTGTAGCTAATCACTATATGTTAAAATTCAAAGAATCATATATACTCAAAGCAGCCTTATTAGGTATGAGACCCGCGCTGATTGGTCTTATAATTTCCGTATTCATCTCACTTGGAAAAGAATCTTATAAAGACATTAAAAGCGTAGTAATTGGAATTATAGTCCTTGGACTACTCCTTACGAATAAACTTCACCCAATTTTAATAATAATAATTTCAGCCATCTTAGGTGTTATTTTTTATGGAGCAAAAGCTTTCTTATTCTAAATAATTTACAGTATAATTACAAATACTAAAACCGAGGTGATATTCATGTTTTTCAACAAAAGTATTGAGGAAGTTTTAAACGAATTAGAGACCAATCCGGTAACAGGTCTTTCCCAAAAGGAAGCAGAAATAAAAAGGAATAAATTCGGATTAAATAAGTTAGAAAGTAAAAAACCCAAAACGATATTAGCGCTTTTTATTGCCCAATTAAATGATATTTTAATTTATATATTACTTGCAGCTGCAGTAATATCAGGTTTACTTGGTGAAACAAGTGACTCAATTATAATTGCTATTGTAATTTTTATTAATGCTACAGTGGGAATTGTTCAAGAGGCTAAAGCAGAAAAAGCTCTTGATGCACTGAAAAAATTATCTACTCCGAGTGCTGTAGTTAAAAGAGATGGGGAATTAAAAGAAATTTCCTCTGAAGAGGTCGTACCTGGCGATGTTATAATAATTGATGCTGGACGGTATGTCCCTTGCGACATGAGACTTATTGAAACTGCTAATTTAAAAATTGAAGAATCAACACTTACTGGTGAATCTGTACCAGTAGATAAAGATGCCGATCTAGTATTGAAAGGCGAAGATATCCCCCTAGGTGATCAAAAAAATATGCTCTTCATGTCTACACTTGCAACATATGGTAGAGGTGTAGGTATCGCAGTATCCACTGGAATGAATACTGAAATAGGGAAAATAGCTAAAATGTTAGATGAAAAAGTAGACAGTGAAACCCCACTTCAAAAGAAACTCGCCCAGCTTGGAAAATACCTAGGAATAGGTGCACTACTCATATGTGCTCTTATGTTTTTAGTTGGTGTTCTTCAAAAAAGAGATCTCCTTGAAATGCTACTTATTTCAATTAGTTTAGCCGTTGCTGCCATTCCTGAAGGGCTCCCTGCCATAGTCACTATAGTTCTTGCTATGGGTGTTCAAAAAATGATAAAGAAAAATGCTATTGTTAGAAAATTACCTGCTGTTGAAACACTGGGTTCTGTAAATATTATATGTTCAGATAAAACAGGAACATTAACCCAAAATAAAATGACTGTAACAAAATTCTATGTAGATGATTCCACAGCAAATATAGACAGCTTAAATATAGATGACAATAGCCATAAACTATTACTAGAAAACCTTGTTTTATGTAATGATGCCACATACTCTGCAAACTCAAAAACCGGTGATCCCACAGAAATTGCTCTACTCGTAGCCGGCGTCAACTATAACATATTTAAAGACGAACTAGAAAAAGAGCATAAAAGAACCTCAGAAGTTCCTTTTGAATCGGATAGAAAATTAATGTCTACTGTAAATAAATATGGTAATGAATTTTATGTAATGACAAAGGGTGCTATTGATAATCTTATACAGCTGTGTACTAAGGCCCTCATTAAAGGCGTTATAGTAGATATTACCCCTAAAATTAAAGAAGACATATTAGCCGCATCCTATAATATGTCTGATGACGCACTAAGAGTTCTAGGTGCAGCTTATAAAATTATTCCAAGCTCACATGTAGATATTGATTCACTAGAAAGTGATTTAATTCTTATTGGCCTCGTAGGTATGATAGACCCCCCTAGACTTGTAGTTAAGGATTCTATTTCAGAGTGCATGAAGTCAGGAATAAAAACCGTGATGATAACCGGTGACCATAAAAACACCGCTTTTGCTATAGCCAAAGAACTAAATATTACTCAAGATTCTAATGAAGTTATGTCTGGCTCTGAGCTAGATAAAATGTCAGAGGAAGAACTAAATAGTAAAATAGATAATATAAGAGTATTTGCAAGAGTTTCGCCAGAACATAAAGTTAAAATTGTAAAGGCTCTTAAATTAAAGGGCAACATTGTATCAATGACTGGTGATGGAGTAAATGATGCGCCGTCACTTAAAATGGCTGATATAGGCGTAGCTATGGGTATAACTGGTACTGATGTTGCTAAAGGTGCTGCAGACATGATACTTGTAGATGATAACTTTTCAACTATTGTTTCTGCAATAAAAGAAGGAAGGAACATATTCACAAATATCAAGAAAACTGTAATATTCCTTCTATCCTGTAATATTGGAGAAATTATAGCACTCTTCCTCGCCATACTTTTAGGCTGGGCTACTCCACTTAGGCCTATCCATATCTTGTGGGTTAACTTAATTACAGATACACTGCCAGCACTCGCTTTAGGTGTAGATCCTGGTGACCCTGACGTAATGAAATATAATCCTCGTAACCCAAAAGATAGTTTATTTAAGGGTGAATCCCTAAACTTACTTCTTAATGGGACATTAATAGGTTTATTAACCTTAACAGCATTTGTAGTAGGTTTTAAATATTATAGCGGAGACACTAATCTATTTCCACTATTCCCTAAAAACATTTCAGAAGTCTCAGAAGATGCACTAAGGCATGCACAAACTATGGCTTTTGTAGTACTTAGCGTTTCCCAGCTAGTTCATTCACTGAATATGAGAAACGGTAAAAAGTCCATATTCCAAATAGGATTATTTTCTAATAAATATTTAATTTTCGCTATATTTTTCGGTATAGTATTACAAAATCTTATAATAACAATTCCATTTTTCGCAAACGCTTTTAGTGTTCACGATTTAAGTTTAATGGATTGGGGCTTTGTCACCGTTCTATCCCTTATGCCCTTACTATTTAATGAAATAGTGAAAATATTTAAACGTAGCTCATCTAAAATATAAAAGAGTAAAAGTCTGATGAATTAACTCATCAGACTTTTACTCTTTTATAATTTATCTAATTATTTTAATTTGGTACCTTCTTCATCTTGATGAATTAGGCCAGCTTTCATAAGTCCACCTAAAGCTCTTTTAAAGGCGTTTTTACTAGTTTTAAATGTTTTCTTTATATCATCTGGGGAACTCTTATCATTGTATTGCATAGACCCATTACAAGTCTTTAGATATTCTAATATCTGCTCTTCAACTTCATCTCTTTCTTCAAGTCTTGGTTTTCTTGCTGTTACGTCCATTTTACCATCTTCGTAATATTTTTTAACTCTTACTTTTAATCTTTCTCCAGGTGTTAGGCTATTATAATTCTCATTTCTTAAAATAACCGCCCTATAAATATCATCAATAGCTATCATAACAGTACCATTAGTCTGAATACCATATACTGTACCCTCTACTTCATCGTCGATATCATAAGAATCTGTATCATATAAATATCTATCAATAAATGTAGTGGCTGCGATTCTTCCCGTCTTATCTAAATATATATGGAAAAGATATTTTTTTCCTGTTTCTAATTTATAATTTTCTTCTTTAAACGGAACGAGCACATCTCTTTCCAGACCAATTTCTACAAAACTTCCTATATCAGTAATATCAACAACCTTAAGATAAGCCAAATCTCCAACCTTTGCAAGCGGTTTTTTTAATGTTGAAATTAGCCTATCACTTGTGTCTCTGTAGATAAATGCTTCAACTTCATCACCAATATTAAGTCCTTTACCTAAGGTGCTTTTCATTGGAAGTAATACGTCATCACCAGTGTCTCCTGTCTCTGCGTCTAAATAATACCCAAACTCTGCCCTTCTAACTACTTTTAAACTATTAATATCTCCTACGTTTATCATATACAATCTCCTACCTTTTTTTAAACTTTTGACCAATCTATATATTTGTTAAGTTTTAAAACAAATTGTGTTAAATATTTTTCTTCAAGCTCCGTAAATCTTCCAAGCTCTGGGCTATCTACATCTAAAACTCCATAAACTACATCGTCTTTAATTATAGGTATAACAATTTCTGATTTCGAAGCACAGTCACAGGCAATATGTCCTGGAAATTCATTCACATTTTCTATACGCTGAAGCTTCCTCTGCGCTACTGCTGTTCCGCACACACCTTTACCTATTTCTATTCTATTGCAAGCTGGAAGACCCTGAAAGGTTCCAAGGACCAATGAATTTTCTCTAAGTATGTAAAATCCTACCCAATTTAACTTATCCATAATTGCTTTAATAATTGCCGCAGCATTTGATATATTTGCTAGGTCATTTTTTTCTGAGCTAAGCTGTCCCTCTAAAACAATAAGCATATACTTATATTTCTGCTCATTTGTCATCTTTTCTATTCCATTTAATTTAATCATTTTTCTCACTCCTAAAAAAAACACTAAGTCTCTCCTTCTATTGTAGTTAAAAATTGATGAAATTAAAAGCTATTTTTAAAATTAATGGTTTCTATACTAATTTAATTTATAAAACAACATATTTCATTGAAAGCTCTACATAATGCTCAGCAGATTTTCTTATGCTTTCTTTTTCTTCTATAGTTAAGTCGCGAATGACCTTTGCCGGAACTCCCATACAAAGGACACCGGAAGGTATGATTTTCCCTTTAGTAACTAAACTCCCAGCACCTATAATAGTATATTCACCAATTTCAGCTCCATTTAGTATAGTGCTTCCCATACCAATTAAAGTATTATTTGATATTTTACAACCATGTATTATAGAATTATGCCCAATAGTCACATAGTCACCAATAACAACTGGAAACCCATCGTCATTATGAATCGTGGAATTGTCTTGAATATTCGTATAATCACCTATATGCAAAGAATCTTCATCGCCCCTAATTACTGCTCCAAACCAAATATTACTATGCTCGCCTATTAATACATTCCCTATAACGTCTGCACTGCTAGCAATAAAGGAATTGTTATGTACCTGTGGCATTTTTCCCTCAAATTGATGTATCATAAGTTTGCATCACCTCTTTTAAAATTTGTTATCTATCTATTATACAGTAAAAAAAATAACATTTTATTTTTATTTTTATTATGCACAAATATTATATAATTTCAACAACAATTCAATATATTATTAAATATTTTTACTGTCTAATTACTATTGATATTTCCACTGTTTAATTATATAATACCATATATAGTTGCGTATTTCTTTATACTTACTACATATTGTGTGTGCTACTATTTTAGCACATAGACTCAATTTAAATAACTATTAAATATTTTAGTGTAGTAACCGCAACATATAGAGTCTATATTTTACATGATTTATAGCTTTTTAACCACAGGTAAATAAACAGGAGGTGACTATACTAGTTTTTTTTAAGCTAGTATTAATTATGACGGAATTAAAAAATTTAATTAAAAGATTTTACACAAAAGAATTGGAAAAGGATAAAACTAAAACTGTTTTTGATTTGTTTAAGTGGAAAAAGGTAGATGTTATCTTAAAAGACCATAAAACTAATAAAATACTTGTAGATATGAAAGGTTTAGAATTTCCAGAACACTACTCTCAAAATTCTTGCGATATTATTGCTTCAAAGTATTTCAGAAAATCTGGTGTTCCAACCAAAGAGGGTTATGAAAATAGTATGAAAATGGTCTCCCATAGACTTGTTAATTTTTGGTGTGAAGCCTTAATTTCTGAGACTATTTTAAAATCCAAAGAAGAAAAAATCATCCTTTATGATGAATTAACATATGCATTTTTAAATCAAATGTTTGCTCCAAATTCTCCTCAATGGTTTAATACAGGCCTTAACCTATCCTACGGTATAGAAGGCGGTTCATTAAATAATTTTTATTATGATGAAAAAGAGAAAAAAATAATTAAAAGTAAAGATGCTTATACAAGAACTCAAGCTTCAGCTTGTTTTATTCTCTCGATTCAAGATAAACTACTTGGCAAACATTCGATTTCTGAGCAGTATGTAACGGAAACCAAATTATTTAAAGGCGGATCTGGTACAGGAACTAATTTCTCTTCCATAAGAGGTAAAGGCGAATGTTTATCTAGTGGTGGTATTTCTTCAGGTCTTATGAGCTTTTTGAAAGGCCTTGATAGAAATGCAGGGGCAATAAAATCTGGCGGAACTACAAGACGTGCAGCTAAAATGCTATGTCTTGATATTAACCACCCTGAAATAATGGAATTCATGACCTGGAAAGCTAAAGAAGAAGATAAGGTACGTGCGCTTACTAAAATGGGCTATGATGGTAATTTCGAGGGGGAAGCTTATGAGACTGTCTCTGGGCAAAATGGAAATAACTCTATAAGACTCTCAAATGAATTCATGACAAAGGTGGATAACCTTTCAAATGATCCTAACCAAACTATTACTCTTAAAGGTAGAACAGACGATTCGATTGATAAAGAAATAGAGGTTAAAACTCTATGGGATACCCTTAACAAATCTGCTTGGCTATGTGCTGATCCTGCTCCTCAGTTTGATGACACCTTTAATGAATGGCATACTTGTCCCGCTGGAGAAGATGGTATAGTTGATGCTAAACATAATCGGATTAATTCAACTAATCCTTGTGGAGAATATGCATTTTTAGATGATACTTCATGTAATTTAGCATCTATTAATATTCATAAATTTTACGATACAGAAACTAAAAAATTTGATATAGATGGCTACGTGCATTTAATAGGTCTTACACAATTAGTTCTTGAAGGTTCAGTACATTGGGGTCAGTTTCCAACTGAGGATATAGCAAGAAAAACTTATTTATTTAGAACCACAGGCCTTGGAATAGCAAACTTAGCTTCTTTATTTATGGTAATGGGTCACCCTTATGACTCAGAAGATGCTAGAAATATAGCTTCAGCCCTAACTGGAATAATGACTGCGCAGTCTTATTTTGTTTCATCACTTATGGCAAAGGAACTAGCTCCTTTCGAAAAATATGAAATTAACAAAGACCATATGCAGATAGTAATAAGAAACCATGCTAGAGCAGCTGGAGCATTAAATAGTAAATATGAAAATATAGATTATGAGCCTATAAAAGTTAACCACGATGTTTTAAGTAATAACTCACTAGGATACATAAGTGATACATTAAAAAGTTGTTGGTCAAAAGCATTAAGTAGCGGAGAACAATATGGTTTTAGAAATGCTCAAGTTACAGTTATTGCTCCTACAGGTACTATTTCTTTTGCCATGGATTGTGGTGCAACCTCTATAGAACCGTATTTTAGCCATTTTATTTACAAGAAATTATCTGGTGGTGGCTATATGACCATCGTAAACCCTGTAATTAAGGATTCTTTAATTGGCCTAGGGTACTCAGAGATTGAAACAAATGATATTCTTCACTATATTTTAAGAAAAGAAAAAGTTAATGAAAATGGCTTTGAATACGAAAAAATTATTGATGGTAAAATTGAAGGCGCTCCACATTTAAAACCTGAACATTTGTCTGTATTCGATACAGCAAACAAATGCGGTAGTGGAAAAAGATATATTACTTATATGGGACATGTTCTAATGATGGCAGCAATAACTCCAATGATATCTGGTTCTATATCAAAAACTGTAAATTTACCTAAAACTGCTACTATTGAAGATTTCAAAGAAGTTATCTTAAGGTCATGGAAATTAGGTGTTAAAGGAATTGCCTTATATAGAGATGGCTCAAAGGCAAGTCAACCACTAAACACTTCTTTATCCGAGGATAAAGAACTATTACTTGAAGATTTATCTTACAAAGATCTTTTAGATAAAGCAAAGTCGCTACATGAAATAACTAATCATTCTACAAGAGAAAAACCAATTGGAATACGTTATGGAACTACTCATCCTGCTCAAATTGATGACGTAAAAGTCTATACTACTGTAAATAGACGTTCTGATGGAAAAATCTCTGAAATATATATAACAACAGATAGGGAAGGAACAATTATTACTGGGCTGCTTAATTCTCTTTCAAAATCAATTTCAGTAATGCTTCAATATCATGTTCCTGCAGAAGATATATCTAAAATGCTTAGAGGACAAAAGTTCGAACCTTATGGTTTCGTACAAAAGCATCCTTACATTAAATCAGTTTCTTCTATTTCTGATTTAATTAGCAAGATTATTGACATAGAACTAGGTGACTATAGTAGATGTCAAGTTAAACCTGAAGGATATGGAAATAATATACCTAAAAATCCACTAATGGGTGATGAGAATGAAATTTCAGCTAGCATAGCGGAAGAGGATGTTACATCTTATTCTGAAATCACTGAAGAACCTAAAGGTGAAAGATTGTACTCTGAAACCTGCTCTCATTGTTCAAGTACTAAACTTGTTAAAAGTGGTACTTGCAAGGTTTGTTTGGACTGCGGAACTACTACAGGGTGTAGCTAACCCCTCTCCTTTAAAATTAGTTGTATTTTGAAAACTTCATACTTATTATTTTACCCTCTGGATAAAACTCCAGAGGGTTTTATTTTTAACAATTTATTCTTATTGAAATATTTAAAACCGTATTGTAGGAATAATTATGGGTAAATATAGACATAAAAAAACTCCTTCTTGTAATAATTTGTTATCTAAATAATTGTCAAGAAGAAGTTGATTTAATACAGTTTACACAAAATTATTTACAAGGCCATTACCTACTTTTAGTCTTCTGGTAATGCATCAAATTCTCTTTTCTTGTTTTCAAACCACTCTTTAACAGCTTTAGGGTCTTTCATAAGTAATGTCATCTCATTCATTGCTTTAAGATGTTCTTCATCGCCCTTTTGAAACATCTC
>JANZQE010000504.1:0-2558 GCA_038040705.1 Clostridium sp.
TAAAGCTTCAAATTATCCATTTCTATAAATATATTTTTACTCCCTTCAAAGGATAGATGCGCAAGTACTTCAAGTATATCCAAATTATTTTCCTCACCTGTCTCAGGAAAAATGTGCATCATAGAGTAATCTGTCTGTGAAGGTGTCGATAGCCCTACAGCAATATGTTTCTCTGCCAACTCAACTATAACAGAAGCAAGAATACTTAAAGCATCTTCAAAATCCTCAACTGCATTTGGGCTTCTTTGAAAAGATTTTGTATCCACAATGAAATGCATAGAACGGAACTTCACTGTTTCAAATATGTTTACCTGCAGGGGTCCCTGCTTTGCTGCGAGCCTCCAATTAATATGTTTCCACGAGTCACCGCTCCGAAAGTCCCTCGTTCCCTTTATTAATGTCTTATCTTCCATTACTCCAAAGCTTCCTGCATCTGTGCCCCAAGACTGTCTTAAAAGCATATATAAATCAACTGGAAGCAATGTAGGATATATGATAACCTTAATCGTATTGGGTAAGGCTTGTCTTTTTTCAATCCCAGAAAGTCCAAAACCATCTCCTGATGAAATTAGTATTGAATCAGAATCATAAATACCCCGTCTTTGGGCTACCCAGGTACTTTCCCAATTAACTTCATGAAACCATAATACCCATGACAATTGCTTAAGGTAGAAATATTCTTTTTCCTTATCAAGCAGATCCCTGCATAACCATTCTTCGTCATCTATAGGGATTAAAGCCTGTTTTGGTGAAAGCGATTGAACCCATTTAACCCACATTAGTGGCAAAAATTTTTGATTCTTTAAACTGTATTTTATAAGAATTCTCTCTCCTGCAAAAACTCTAGGTGTAGTTGTAAATGCATTAATTCTAATTTTATAAAGAGCATGCCTACTCCAAAACAATGATGATAGACTGATAAAAATAACCAAAAGAACAAAAGAAGAAAGCAGTGATCTCTCATATATTGATGCGCAAATAAAAATTACCCCAAATATGCATATTGTCCATTTATCAACTAGCCAACTAGAAAACGGTTTAGAATCCATCTCGGTTTTCAATGAGAATTCCCTCCTTACCGGGAGGAACAGGAATCGTAAGTATTATTTCACTTATAATATCTTCACTGCTTTTTTTAGTAAGTCTTGCCTCATTAGTTAGGATCAAACGATGACTTAAACAATACGCTGCCAGTTTCTGAATATCATCCGGGGTTACGAATTCTCTATTATGCATTGCAGCCCACACTTTACCTCCCTTATATAAAACTTTGGAAGCTCTAGGGCTTGCACCTAATTTAATCAAAGGATGGCAACGCGTAGCTTGTACAAATGTTGCGATATATTTCATAACTGCATCAGATACATAAACGTTGCGAATTTCTTTCTGTATTTCGATAATTTTTTGAGGTGTTAAAATGCTACCTACACTAGAAAACGGCATTTCATCACCAAGCCTTTCAAGCATTTGGCTTTCCTCTTCCAATGTTGGATATCCAAGAGATAATTTGATCATAAATCGGTCTATTTGTGCTGCTGGCAGTGGAAATGTCCCCTCTGATTCAATAGGGTTTTGAGTTGCCATAACAATAAATGGTAAATCTAAAGGATAGGTCTTTCCATCGACAGTTATCTGTCTCTCCTCCATGGCCTCCAATAAAGCAGATTGTGTCCTTGGCGTAGCACGGTTTATTTCATCCGCTAGCAATATATGAGTCATAACCGGACCCGGTATAAACTGAAAATCCCCTAATTTTTGATTATAAGTAGTTACCCCCACAATATCGGAAGGAAGCAAATCAGGTGTAAACTGAATACGTTTAAAATCACACCCTAATACATAAGACAGTGTTTTTACAAGTGTTGTTTTACCCACACCCGGAATATCTTCAAGAAGTATATGGCCTTCTGAAAATACTGCCATTAAAAGCATCCGTATTTGATCCGTTTTTCCTACTATTATTTTTTCTACCTCATAAATTAATTGATCTGTTATTGCTGTAAGCTTAGAAATATCCATCTTTTTCTCCTCCAATTAATACACCCCTCTAAAATTCTAAAATAATGTTCGAATATATAATATCAAATTACTTAATTGTTGATATATTTTTATTATAACTGTGCTGACTTTCCATTAATTAAGTTTTCTATAACAAAAAAAGGTCAACACAAAAAACATAAATGTTTTTTGTGTTGACCTTATAAAGCTAAACGCGTTGGTTTTCTTTATTCACTGTCAACGTATATTTTATTGTCTGTAATCGTTTATCATATTTCCAATTAAATTTTATCATATTAGTATATTATAGTCAATCAGTATATGATTATATAATTTCCATAATAACGAAATGATTATTACATTTAGATACCTTTTATAAACCGCCTCCATCTTCTATCAATAAAAAGTCCGCGTTATTTATGATACGGTTCACCACTTATTATTCTAAACCCTCTATAAACCTGTTCAAGCAGCATCACTCTAAATAATTGATGTGGAAAAGTCATTTTTGAAAAGCATAATTTATAATTAGATCTTTCCAAAACTGCCTTAGATAACCC
>JANZQE010000505.1:0-13092 GCA_038040705.1 Clostridium sp.
TGTGCACATTTGATGAAATATACAAAGCTACTGTACTATAGTTTACTATTTTATTACGAAAATGAATTATTTATATATTATGTATATTAGACATGATTCAATTAACAATATGAAAATTAATGTACAAATTAGTTTCTTAAATTTACTCATGACTATCACCCCATTTATAATGTATGATAAATAGGGTGATAAAATAATTAAAATAAAAAATATATAAAAAAAAAGCCCTAATAATTAGGGCTTTTATAGAGCTTATAAATCTATCTTCTAGATTTAGCAACTTCGATATTAACTTTTCTTTTATTTAACTTCTGACCTGAACTTTTTCTTAATATAGCATCAACTAGGTTTTCAGGAACATCTAGAAAAGAGAATTTATCTAGAATATCAATACGGCCAAGTTCATTTTTATTAATATTAGCAGTTTCAGCTAGGAAAGCTATAATATCTTTAGTCATAACTTCGTCCATTCTTCCTATAGAAAGAAATAATCTAACGTTATCTGCTGTTGAAACAGTATCGTCTGCATAGTTATAGTTAACTTCTTTATCAAAAATAATTTTGATTAGAGAAGCAGCTACATCTTCAGCACCAAATTCGTCTGTTAGAGTTTTACCTAGAGGAACAAAGTTATCGTATAAATTTTCTGTTAGTGTTAATTTTATAGTTTTTAAAATTGTATCTGATTTAGCTGCAAAAATATCTGGTATACTAGGTACAGCTTTTTTAGTTATTACGCTTTTAGTATCACGTTCAATTTGTCTTATAGCAGACGCTTCTCTTCTTGTAATAAGACTATAAGCTATACCTTCTTTACCAGCTCTGCCTGTTCTTCCAATTCTATGGACATAGCTTTCTGTATCTTGTGGTAAATCATAGTTTATTACATGAGTAATATCATCAACATCAATACCTCTTGCTGCTACATCTGTTGCAATTAAGAAGTTTAAATTACCATCTTTGAATTTCTTCAGAGTGTTCATTCTTTGGCTTTGTTTCATATCTCCATGCATACCGTCTACAGTATAACCTCTAGGTTGTAATGCTTCTACTAACTCATCTACACCTTTTTTAGTTTTACAGAATAATATACAAGTTTTAGGAGCATCAACATCAAGTATTCTACATAATGATTCAAATTTATTTTTTGAATTTACTTCGTAATAATATTGTTTAGTTTTAGAAACAGTCATTGATTTCTTTTCAATTGCAATAACCTTTGTATCTGGATGCATATATTTTTTTGACAATATTTTAATAGCCCTTGGCATAGTAGCTGAGAAAAGTAAAGTCTGTCTATCTTCGCTTAAGTTACTTATAATTGATTCGATATCTTCTATAAAGCCCATGTTTAACATATCGTCGGCTTCATCTAAAACAAGAAACTTAGCATTTGCGAGTTTCAGAGTACCTTTTCTAATATGGTCAAGAAGTCTTCCAGGAGTTCCAACAACAATATCTACGCCTCTTTTTAAAGCAGATATTTGTCTGTCAATAGATTGACCACCATATATTGGTAATATCTTAATTCTTTCATGTTTTGCAATACGTTGAAGTTCTTCAGAAACTTGCACAGCAAGTTCTCTTGTTGGAGACATTATTATAGCTTGTATTTTCCCATTACCTTTTTCCATTCTGCTTAAAATAGGTGCACCAAAGGCTAATGTTTTACCAGTTCCTGTTTGTGCCTGACCTATAATATCAAAGCCTTCTAATACAACTGGAATAGCTTTTTGTTGGATGTCAGATGGGTATTCAAATTTCAAATCTTGTATAGCGTGTAGTACGGATTCATTTAATCCTAGTTCATCAAATTTGATTCTTGGAGTTTCAGTTTTAGTCATTAAAATTACTCGTTCTTTTCATAAAGTATCAAATACATCTCATATTAATAAGTATATGCAAATAGCGAATATTAAACTAAAAAGCAAATCTATATTACTTTTTAATAATTATTTCAAAAAATTCCTTAAAATTGGGTTCTTTTCAATAACATAAATAAGAGGTAATCCAATTCCATAACAGCAGACTAATTGTCCCCATCCAACTTGTAAAATACAAAGTAAAAGGGGCATGTCTTTAACGTATAAAAGCTTTAACAGTATGCCTATAATAATGGCATTAACTACTACAGCCGGTAATGGAGCAAGTATTCTTTTAAACTTCAGTTTGCTTTTACCAATATAGTAAGTTGAGATTGCGGCTATAAACGTTGCAAGGGAACCGAAAATCATATCCATAATACCTACTGGACTCATGACATTAGAAACTATACAACCTATTACTAGCCCTGGAATTGAAAAGGATGCAAAGTAAGGTAAGATAGTAAGTCCTTCAGCAATACGATATTGAATAACTCCAAAGCTGAAAAACGATAAGCTTAGAGTTAAAGCTGCATAAATAGCAGCCACCATTCCTGCAAAAACAATTTTTCTTGTTTTTACAGACGTAGTTCCTTCATTTATTTTAATATTCATTTTGTGCCTCCGTAGTTTTGTTTTCAGACAGGATGGTTACGAACTGTCTATGAGTATTCGACCGAACCTTAATTCTACTATATATTTTAGCATTAGTCAAATATATTTATATTATTACATCGCAAGCTTGCTAAAGTAACCATTTTTATAAATAGTAGTAGCAGTACTATAATGTTCTTAGATTTATTTTACATTATATAGGCGCTTGTATCAAAGAAGGCGTAAATATAAAATAAAGGAATATTACATAATAAAATAGTCTAAAAGGATAAAAAGTATGATATAGTTTATATGTATATATTTTTTAATATTAGAATCATTTAAAAAGCTATAATAACACAGTTTTGGGTTAAAGGAGAATATGATGATTAAAGAGAATTTTAATACTAGACAAACAGAATTAAAGAATGGAATTAAACTTGTTACTATTAAAAAGGATAGTCAAATTGCAGCAGTACATGCTGGAATTAATATAGGGTCACTTTCGGAAGAAAAAAAAGAAAAGGGAATAGCCCACTTTATTGAGCACATGCTTTTTAAAGGAACCATAAGTAAAAGTAATGAAAAGCTAAACAGCGATTTAGAAAATTTAGGTGGAGAATATAATGCATATACGGATTTTAACTGTACAGTATATAGTGCTACGATTTTAAGTGAAGAATTAGAGAATGCAGTAATGCTTCTAGGGGATATGATCTTAAACTCAACTTTTCCAAGTGACGAAATTGAAAAGGAAAGGGGCGTTATATTAGCTGAGATTAGAACAAGCAAGGATGATATTGAAGATTTAAGCTTTAAGAAAGTTAATGAAATTGCATTTAAATATAGTCCACTTAGGGAAGATACTATTGGTAATGAAAATATTATAAAAAAAATTACAAAGGAACAACTTATTGATTTTTATAAAAAATATTATTTACCTAATAATTCTTTTATATCAATTGTATCCCCATATGAACATGATGACATAATAACTATGGTGGAGAAGTATTTTGGTAGTTGGGCTAAAAAGGAATTTAAGAAGAAAAAAATAATGTACGAACATCAGCAATTCATAAAGAAAATTTCGTATAAAAAAGAAATAGAGCAAAGCACCATACTTTACTTATATACCTTCAACGGATTATCAAATGATGAAGAATTGGCACTAAGAATACTAAACCATAAATTTGGAGAAAGTTCTAATTCTATATTATTTAGAGAACTTAGAGAAGAGCGGGGATTGTCTTACGATGTTTACACGAATTTGGATACTTCAAATAATGTTAAATCATTGTACATTTATACAGCGGTGTCAGAAGAAAATGTAGATGAAGCAATTCGCGTAATCGACAATGCTATTTTGGATATTGGAAGTGAAAAAATAATTTTTGATGACAATACGATATCACTTATGAAAAAAATATTAAAAACAGCTATAGCATCAACTTTAGAGGATTCTACGGATCTTGGTAATTATGTAATTCATCAAGCTATGGATAATGAAGACATATATCAGTTTGTGTTGGATATGGAAAATATGGACAATATTAAAAGTGAAGATTTATATAATATTGCTAGAAAAGTATTACAAAAGCCAACAATTCATGTATTCTTACCAGAAAAGAGAGGTTAGAATTGAGTAACATTATAACAAAAATTGAAATGCAAAAGAAAAATAAGGATAGAGTTAACGTATATATGGATGATGAATTTGCCTTTGCTTGTGATGCGGGTCTTGTATATAGATATAAAATTACAAAGGGAGAACCCATTGACAAAGAGAACCTAGAAAATATAGCTAATGAAGACAATTATATAAAGGCAAAAAACGCCTCGCTCCATTTTTTAGAAAGTAGTTTTAAGTCAGCTAAACAAGTAGTTGATAAATTAAAATTGAAAGAATATAATGTTAAGACCATAGATAGAGTAATGAAGTTTTTGAAGGAAT
This sequence comes from Clostridium sp., assembly GCA_038040705.1. Classification (GTDB taxonomy): domain Bacteria; phylum Bacillota; class Clostridia; order Clostridiales; family Clostridiaceae; genus Clostridium_AD. The sequence goes on from JANZQE010000505.1 coordinate 4,408, forward strand.
ATGAATTTATAGATGATAAAAGGTTTGTAGAACTTTTTATAAAAGAAAAAGTGAGGTCCAGTGGTAAAAACAAAATTAAGTTTACACTAATAAAAAAAGGTCTTCCAGAAGATTTAATTAATGAAGGACTTGATACAATAACAAGTGAGCAGCAGAGTCTAATAGCTTTAAAACTAGGCGAAAAAAAAATTGCTATATTATTTAAGAGCGAAAAGGATACAAGAAAACTTTATAAAAAAACGGCAGATTATTTAATTCGAAATGGATTTAATTTTGAGATAGTAAATGAGGTTTTGGATAAAGTCATTAAAAACTACAATGAGAATGAGACGCAAGATGAAAATGTGCTATCTGAGGATACTTATGAAGAAAGTTACCGTAAATCATATGAGCTGGCTAGCAAGAGATACAGCACATTAATCAAGTCGGAGTCTGAAAAAATAAAGGTATATAAAAAGCTAGGAGACTATCTTTTAAGAAGAGGATTCAAGTGGGATGTAATTAAAAAAGTATTAAGAGATTTAATTAATGTTGATTACGAAGAGTAACATATTATAAATGAGTTTACACTTTGAAAAATGAAAGAAGGTGATAGAGTTGTTTAAGGAGCCCCTAACTTTAATTTTATTGTTACTATTTATGTACCCGATAATTCAAGGGTTTATATTTAAATTTTCATCTCAGGATTTAAAAGGGTCAATTCAGGGGATTTTTGGTAGCGTTTCTTTTTTAGCTTCATTATTTTTAGGTATTTACTATACAAAAAAAATTTTCATTGAACATAATGAAGGCATGTATGAAAAAATATATAACGCTATACCACTACAAGCTGTGGAGTTCATTAGTAGGAAACCATTAATAATCTATGTGTTATTTATGCCAATATTTGTACTGATATTACATAGTATAATGAGTTCTATAATACATCTTATTAGTCGCATTACATTTTATCCACTATTTGATACTATAGAGAATAAACTAAAATATAAAAGTATCTTTATTAAGAGACTGATAGGCGCAATATTTCAAGTTCCTAAAGCAATATGCTACGTAATAGTTATTACTTTTATATTGAATTTTTTATCTCTTATTAAGATAACTGATACATATAATAAGTATTTGGAAGAATCACGATTATATAATTATATATCCAAACAAGTAGTTATTCCACTTACTAATTCAAAACTTGCAAAACAGTTGCCTAATATTGTTAATAATTCATTTAAAATTGTCGTAAAACAAGCCGATGAATCAGAGAACAATCTACCGAGTAATACTTCAAATAATTCAAAAAATTCAAAAGTTATAACTTATTACAATGGAGTTACCCTAGAGCAAGGGATTGAGTCTAATGAAGAAATTGATAAGTTTGGAGTGGACCTTACTAAAGGTAAAAGTGGAACGAGAGAAAAATCAGAACTTATATATAAATGGGTAGGTAGTGAGATAGTTTATGATGATGAAAAAGCAACTAGAGTATTAAATAACGATTTAGGAGTTAAATCCGGGGCCATTCCAACTTTTTACTCAAGAAATGGAATATGTTTTGATTATGCTTGCCTTTTTGCAGCTATGAGTAAGGCTAATAATATAAAGGTGAGGATTATAACTGGTCAGGGATTCAATGGAAGTAATTGGGTTAGTCATGCTTGGAATCAAGTGTACATTGAGGATGAAAATAGATGGATTAATGTAGATCCTACATTTTTAATTGGCGGGGACTATTTTGATAGCAAAAGATTTGATATAGATCATAAAGAGGACAGTATAGCGGGTGAATGGTAGAAAACACATTATATGATAATAAATTAATATAGAATAGCCTCCTAATGTATTAGGGGGCTATTCTATAGCTTTTTAATAATAAATTAATTGCTCTTTCGCAATCATCATCATCATTATTTAAAGACCAAGCAGTATTAAAGTAATATAATGCTTTTGGCTTGTTAAGGCACATAGCATAGCAATAAGCTAAGTTGAAAAAATATTTGCTTTCTTTACGTAAAGAGATGGCATGATGAAATATTGGAATTGCTTTCTCGAATTCTTTTAAGTGAATAAAACATACAGCGCTATTATAAAGAGCACCAGCCTCGTTATCTTTCATTTCTGCAGCTTTTTTATATAATGTGATTGCTTTGGTGTAATCCTTAGTGTTGTATATATCGTTAGCCTTTTGAAAATAGTCCATTAGTAGCCTCCTTATAAATCTCTAAAGAGCTATATAAATGTCATTAGACAAATATATTTCCATTTTGCAATTATTATTTCATTTAAATACTACCCAAGGTATTTAATAATATTCACTTCTAACAAATATTATTTAGTTTTGTTTATAATTTTTCTCTCTACAAACGCAACCATTTCATACATTAGGTAAGCCAAAATAGAAAGTATTACTATACTCATCATTACCATATCTAGTTGGGAAATTTGACCTCCAAAGATTATAAGGAATCCCAGACCGTTTTTAGCCACTAAGAATTCACCCATTATTACTCCTACCCATGAGAGGCCTACGTTAATTTTAAGTGCTGAAATGAGGGTGGGAATAGAGGCAGGAATAATTAAATTAATCAATATTTGGAGTTTAGAAGCTCCGAAAGTTTTCAAAAGTTTGATTTTATCTTCATCTACATCTTTAAAACCATTTAGTATGCTTATTATAGTTACAACAATGGATATTAAAAGAGCAATTACTATTATTGCCTTTATTCCGTTGCCTACCCAAAATATAATAATAGGTGCAAGAGCTACCTTAGGTAGTGCATTCAATACTATTAGGTATGGGTCCATTACTTTTGAAACGAAATCGGACCACCATAGTAGTATTGCAATTATGGCACCTAAGATTGTTCCAAGTAAAAAACCTATTATAGTTTCAAAACAGGTTATGAAAATAGCAGTTAGGAGTGTACCTTCAGTATATATTTGCAAAAATGATTTATACATTTTCGTAGGAGTGCTTGTAAGGAAAGAATCAATTATATTAAGGCGTCCAGCTATTTCCCACATACCAAAAAAAACAATTAGTATAAGGAGTCTTGTAAAAACAATACAGTACTTACGCATTTTTATGCTTTTAAGATAGTTTTTGTGTTCATCGCTTTGTATCAGCATTAGAATTCAGCTCCTTCCAAATTTCATTGAAATAAACTCCGAAATTTGGAGCTTCTCTGCGTTTTAGGGGGCAAGAAAAATTTTCTTCAAAACTAAGGGTGATCCCCTTAATAATTACAGCAGGACGGTTTGATAGTACAATAATTTCATCTGACATAGAGATGGCCTCTGAAATATCATGAGTTACCATTATAGTAGTTTTCTTTTCTTTTTTTATGATTTCATATACTTCATCACTAATATTTAATCTAGTTTGATAGTCTAAGGCTGAAAATGGTTCATCCAAAAGCAGTATTTCAGGTCTAAGTGCTAAGGTTCTAATTAGAGCAACCCTTTGGCGCATGCCTCCGGATAATTCTCTAGGGTGATGATTTCTAAATTCCCAGAGATTATAGCTTATTAAAAGATTTTTCACTATAGCTTTATTGTCTTCTGTAATGGAGTGATTAATTTTAAGACCTAACAGTACGTTGTCCCATACAGTTAACCAGTCGAATAATTGATCCTTTTGAAACATATATCCAATCTTTGAATTTGAGCTATCATCAAGGTGATTAATTACTACTTCGCCATAAGACGGAGTAATTAAGCCTGCTATTATATTTAATAATGTGGATTTTCCACAACCAGACGGGCCTACAATGCTTAAAAAATGTCCTTCGTGTACATTAAAAGAGATATCTTCTAAAGCAGGAGTTTCTGCAGTTAAAGAATGGTAATTCATGGTTATATTATTAATCTCAACTTTAATCACTTTATCATCTCCCTTAAACCTATAGTCTAGTATATGAGTTTTGATAATGTAATGTTAACGACATTTTAGCTCATTTGTAATATTATAATTTTTTAGAAATGAATAGAAGGTGTTAATTTTTTGTGAATGAGGTTGATATTTGCATTTAATATGAATAACATGTAAGTAGTAGAAATGATATAGTGGAGGGTGAGAGAGAAAAATAAATTGTATTCTTGAAGAAAAGTGATATAGATATAGGTAAAGCGAGTTATTTTCTGTAATACGATGTAATTTCAAATATTTTGAAGTTTGAATTTGGACAAGTAAACATATATAATTAAATATTAGGTTTTGAAAATATTAATAAATATAAACTTGCGGAGGAATAGAAAAAAAATTATGAAAAAAATAATACATGTTGGATTAGATGTAGGTTCTACTACTGTAAAGATAGTACTGTTAAATAATCAAGAAAAAATAATATATAGCAAGTACCAAAGGCATTTTTCTGATATAAAAAGTACAATAGCTGATCTTTTAAGTGAGGCGTATAAAAGTTTTACGGAATGTGATATTACTATTGTCGTAACTGGATCTGGTGGACTAGCTCTATCTAAATGGTTAGGTATTCCATTTATGCAGGAAGTGGTAGCTAGCACTTATGCTATAGAAAATATTATTCCAAGAACTAATGTAGCTATAGAACTGGGTGGAGAAGATGCAAAAATCATATTCTTTGATGGAGGGATTGATCAAAGAATGAATGGCACTTGCGCTGGTGGGACTGGTGCGTTTATTGATCAGATGGCATCCCTCCTTCAAACGGATGCAACAGGACTTAATGAACTTGCAAAGTCATATAAAACTATATATCCTATTGCAGCTAGATGTGGAGTTTTCGCAAAAACTGATATTCAACCCTTGTTAAATGAAGGTGCTGCAAAAGAGGATATCGCTGTGTCTATTTTTCAGTCAGTTGTTAACCAAACTATTAGTGGGCTTGCTTGTGGTAGGCCGATCAGGGGTAATGTTGCATTTTTAGGAGGACCATTATATTTTCTGTCCGAGCTAAGACAAAGGTTTATTGAAACATTAAAGTTAACAGAAAGTCAAATTATTTTTCCAAGGGATTCGCAGTTATTTGTTGCCATAGGGGCTGCTATGGCATCAAAGGATGAGCCAACTATCTCTTTTGAACATTTAAATGGACAACTTCCAAGGTTGAAGGAGGCTGCTAGTAACGAGATTCAAAGATTTAGACCATTATTTTTAGGTGAAGAAGAATTAGAAATATTTAATAAAAGGCAGAGCCAATATAAAGTAGCGAGAAGAGAACTATCTAGTTACAGTGGGAACTGTTATTTAGGAATAGACGCGGGATCTACGACTACTAAAGTTGCGCTTATAGACGACGCGGGCGCACTCCTTTACTCTTACTATGGAGGGAATGAGGGTAATCCACTCCGAATCGTTAGAAGGATATTAAAAGAGTTATACACTATTTTACCAAAGGAAGCAATTATCTTGAATTCAGCAGTAACTGGTTATGGTGAAGGTTTAATAATGGAAGCTCTAAAAGTGGATATTGGAGAAATTGAAACTATAGCTCATTACAAGGCAGCAGAATTTTTTTTACCGGGAGTAGATTTTATCTTAGACATTGGTGGACAAGATATGAAATGTTTAAGAATAAAAAATGGTGTTATTGATAGTATACTTCTAAATGAAGCTTGTTCCTCAGGTTGCGGTTCATTTATAGAAACATTTGCTCATTCTTTAAATATGGGAGTAGAAGATTTTGCAGCAGCTGCTTTACGCGCTGAAAGCCCAGTGGATTTAGGTTCAAGATGTACTGTGTTTATGAATTCAAGAGTTAAGCAAGCTCAAAAGGAAGGGGCATCTGTAGGGGATATATCAGCAGGACTTTCTTATTCAGTAATTAAAAATGCACTTCTTAAGGTCATTAAGATAAGAGATCCTAAAGATATGGGTAAAAAGCTGATTGTTCAAGGAGGAACCTTTTATAATAGTGCAGTACTTAGAGCTTTTGAAATTATTTCAGAGAGAGAAGCGGTTAGACCTGATATTGCAGGCTTAATGGGTGCGTTTGGCGCTGCGCTTATCGCAAGGGAAAGAACCGAGAAAGGCAAAATTACTACATTATTATCTTTAGAGCAATTGGATAATTTTATCGTGGAAACTTCAATGGGTAGATGCAAGCAGTGTGCAAATCAATGTGTTCTCACAATTAATAAATTTGATAAGACGCGCCAATTTATATCTGGTAATCGTTGCGAAAAAGCACTAGGCCACAGTGCTAAAAAAGAAGAAATTCCAAATGTATATGACTATAAATATAAAAGAATATTTGATTATATTCCACTAAAGGAAGAAGAGGCCCCTAGGGGCACAATAGGTATTCCAAGAGTGCTTAATATATATGAAAATTATCCATTCTGGTTTACATTCTTTACAAGTTTAGGATTCAGGGTTGAAATTTCAGAGAGGTCTTCTAAATTTGTATACGAAATGGGATTAGAGACTATACCCTCAGAATCGGCTTGTTACCCTGCTAAAATAGTACATGGTCACATAATGAGTCTTGTAAATAAGGGAATACAAACTATATTCTATCCCTGCATTCCATACGAAAAAAAAGAGCAACCTGGCGCAGATGATCATTATAACTGCCCAATTGTAACTTCGTATCCTGAGGTAATAAAAAACAATATGGATATTTTGAAGGATAAAAACATTAAATTCCTAAGTCCTTTTATTTCTTTAGACAATGAAAAAGTATTAATTAATAGATTGAATGATGAGTTATCGTGTTTTGCTATCCATAAAAGTGAAATTTCTATTGCTGCTAGAAAGGCATGGATTGAAACTGAAAATGTTAAATTGGACATTCAAAATAAAGGGAAAGAAGTTGTAGAATATATTAGACGGACTGGAAAGAAAGGTATTGTTTTAGCTGGAAGGCCTTATCATATAGATCCAGAGATTAATCATGGGATTCCTAGCGTACTTACAGATTTTGATATGCCTGTACTTACCGAGGACTCTGTGGCACATTTAGGTGTTGTTATAAGACCTTTAAGAACAGTAGATCAGTGGGTATACCATTCAAGGCTTTATGCAGCAGCTAGTTTTGTAGCTAGTGAACCTAATATTGAGCTTGTTCAACTTAATTCTTTTGGGTGTGGGCTTGATGCAGTTACAACTGACCAGGTACAGGAGATTCTTGAAAATAACGGAAAAATATATACGACTTTAAAAATTGATGAGGGAAATAACCTGGGAGCCGCAAGAATTAGGATTAGATCCTTAAAGGCTGCCCTGAATGAAAGAGACACACATGGGACTTCTCTGAGAAAAACTAGTGAGACTTACGATAGAGTTGTTTTTACCAAGGAAATGAGGAAAAAGCACACGATTTTATCTCCACAAATGTCTCCAATTCACTTTCAGTTTGTACAGGAAGCCTTTAACTCATCAGGTTACAATTTAGAAATTCTACCTTCAGTAGATACAAAAGCTGTAGATGAAGGCTTGAAATATGTAAATAATGATGCTTGTTATCCTACCATAATTGTAGTAGGGCAAATAATTGCTGCTTTGAAATCGGGGAAGTATGATATAGAAAATACCTCGGTTATAATTTCTCAAACTGGAGGAGGATGTAGAGCAACAAATTACATTGGATTTCTTAGGAAGGCACTTAAGGATGCAGGCTTCCCAAATGTTCCAGTGGTCTCTTTAAATGCTTCTGGTTTTGAGGAAAATCCAGGTTTTAAAGTTAGCTACTCAATGGTTAGAAAATCAATAATGGCTTTAGTATACGGGGATTTACTTATGAGGGTACTCTACAGGGTTAGACCTTACGAGAGGGTATTAGGTTCAGCTAATTTGCTTTATGAAAAATGGGTAAAAATATGCAAAGCATCTGTAATAAAAGGTAATAGTAGGGAGTTTAAAAAGAATGTTTCTTCTATAGTAGCCCAGTTCGATAATTTAGAGCAGAAAAATATTTTAAAACCTCAGATAGGTCTAGTAGGAGAGATTTTAGTTAAGTTTCATCCTACAGCTAATAATAACATTATAGATGTTATTGAAAATGAAGGCGGAGAGGCAGTTATGCCAGATTTTGTGGATTTTTTCTTATACTGTGCTTTTGATGCTAATTTTAAATATAAATATTTGGGTAAAAGTAAAAAAGCTCAGGTAATAAATAATTTAGCTATTGGATATATAGAAAGTTTTAGAAAACACATGAAATCAGTTTTAGATAGTAGTAAAAGATTTCATGCCCCAAAAACTATACATGAGTTAGCTGATGGGGCTTCGCCTATTTTATCATTAGGTAATCAAACGGGTGAAGGGTGGTTTTTGACTGCCGAAATGGTTGAGCTTATTGAAAGTGGCACAAAGAATATAATATGTATGCAGCCTTTTGCTTGTCTACCGAATCATGTAACAGGCAAGGGAATGATTAAGGAGTTAAAGAGAAAGTATCCTGGCGCTAATATTACTGCTATAGATTATGACCCAGGTGCTAGTGAAGTAAATCAAATTAATAGAATAAAATTAATGATGTCTGTTGCATTCAAAAACCTTAACAGTGAGGTAGAAGTTAAAAATGCCCACGAAGAAGTAGCGAGTGACAAAAAAATGGATTAAGAAAAGTATGAAATCTCCCTGCGTGACTTGCAATACGGACTCGAAACGTGAAATTCCATAAGAAATTCTAATGTTTTGCTCATGTAAAATCATCTAACACTCACATTCGCCTTCCTGGCTCAGGTTCGCTGACCTGCCGTCCTGGCAGG
>JANZQE010000506.1:0-7961 GCA_038040705.1 Clostridium sp.
AATAATATTGGGTCTAATAATTAGGGGAGATGAAGTCATAGTTCCTAAAGGCGAAGAAATAATTAAAGAAAATGACTTAATATATGTTATAGGAAAGTCATCTAAAGTATATAATTTTTGTAAAATGTGTGGTAAATATCCTCAAAGAATTAAAAATGTAATGATAATGGGCGGCGGAAGAATTGCCTATTATCTTTATAAACTTTTGACAAGTATGAACATGAACATTAAAATTATAGAAATAAATAGGGAAAGATGTTATGACCTTTCTGAAGCACTTCCTAAAGCCCTTGTAATTAACAGTGACGGAACAGAAGAAGAGGTATTACTTTCTGAAAACATACAAAATATGGACAGCTTTGTAGCAGTTACTGGTATTGATGAACAAAACTTGATGTCGTCTCTTATAGCTAGAAAATTGGGAGTAAAAAAAGTTGTAACAAAAATAAGTCGTACAAATTACATAGATATTGTAAGGGAATTAGGTATAGATTGTATTATAACCCCTAAATTAATAACTACTAATCAAATTCTTAAGTATACTAGAGGAAATGCAGTTGAGTCACTGCTTAAAATAGCAGGCGGCAATGTAGAAATACTTGAATTTATCGTAGATAAGAATAGTGATCTTATTAATAAAGCAATAAAAAATATTGGAATTGTGGACAATACTTTAATTGCTACCATAGTAAGAAAGCATGAGGTAGTTGTACCTCATGGGAATGACGTTATAAAAAGGGGCGATAGAATAATCGTTATAACCAAACACAAAAATATATCGGATTTAAAGGGATTGGAAACTGTACTAACTGGAGGATTATAACGTGAATTATAAAATGGTATTAAAAAACTTGGGAATAGTACTGATTTGTGAAGGTATAGCTATGCTACCATCTCTGATAGTAGCGATTTTATATGGTGAAAATAGTGCATGGGCATTTTTTTATACTATATTAATACTGTTTATGATAGGTATTCCTGTGTCGTTTATAAAGCCTAAACACGCAGGTTTATATGTAAAAGATGGATTTGCTATCGTAGCATTAGCTTGGATTTTAGTATCCTTTTTTGGAGCTTTTCCATTTTATTTTAGTGGAGAAATTCCATCTTTTGTAGATAGTTTTTTCGAAGCAACTTCAGGTTTTACAACCACAGGTGCAAGTATATTACAACATATACAAGGATTACCTCAAGGCATCTTGTTTTGGAGGAGCTTTACCCATTGGGTTGGTGGTATGGGTGTACTTGTACTAACTATGGCAATTCTTCCCTCTGCTGGCACTGGTGCGCTTAAAATAATGAAGGCGGAAAGTCCAGGTCCTAGCCCAGGAAAGTTAGTTCCTAGGGTTAAAGAAACTGCAAAAATACTGTATGGGATTTATTTATTAATGACTTTGTTTGAGATTATTCTTTTAAAGATTGCTGGCATGCCATGGTATGATGCCTTTGTACATACATTTGGCACAGTGGGTACTGGTGGATTTTCAAATATGAATTTGAGTGTTGGGGCATATAATAATATATATATTGAAATTATCATAACTGTCTTTATGTTTTTAGCTGGATCAAATTTCGCTTTATATTATCAAATGTTTAGGGGTAATTTAAAAGCATTCTTTAAGGACGAGGAATTTCGATTATATGCTTTTATTGTTATCACTGCAACAGTACTAATAGCATTAAATATATATGGAACGATATATAAGGGAGTAGGACAATCGATTAGATATTCAGCCTTTCAAGTAGTATCTATAACAACTACTACAGGGTATGCTACAGCTGATTTTAATCTTTGGCCAGTATTTAGTAAGGTCATATTGTTTTTTCTTATGTTTGTGGGAGGTTGCGCTGGTTCAACTGGTGGTTCAATAAAAAACATTAGAATTTTGCTGCTATTTAAAACTGCTAAGAGGGACCTTATGAGGATAATACACCCTAAAGCAATTTATTCTGTAAGAGTTGGCGGAAAAGCTGTAAATGAAAGGATTTTGTCTGAAATACTTGGATTTTTCTTTATGTATATGATGGTTTTCTGTGGAGCTATCCTTATAGTATCAATTGAAGGAAAAGAACTTGTAACAACAGTGACTGCAGTGGCGGCTACTATAGGCAATATAGGTCCCGGCCTTGGCATGGTTGGACCAACAGGTAATTTTTCGGGGTTCACGAATTTAAGCAAAATGGTTTTATCCGGTTGTATGCTCATAGGAAGACTTGAAATATACCCCATATTACTGTTAGCTCTCCCTAGTTTTTGGAAGAAATAGCAATGTATAATATACACATTGCTCAATGGTAATTGGAATATATTACAACATTATGTTTAATAATTTATCTGTATTCCATCCACCATCAATTCCTTTACCCATAGGAATTTTCTCAGGAATATATGCAACTCGTTGTTTTTGATTTGTGTGTTTTTACTCACGAATACACTTATATCATCAACTGTATACATGTCATAATTAATTACACTAGAAGGTTTGCCTAGCTGAACTGCTGGGCTCTGTACCGAGCATCATCCACCACCTGCTTGTTTTGTAAAAAGTATTACTGCATTATCTTTAGAGTGATTTCTAATAAAATCAGAAGCGTTTTTCTCTATTATGAGATTCATAACCACACCTCCCTTCGATTTTGATATATATAGTTTAATTATACCAAAATTGAAGGGATATTGATATGCTTTGTTGTAGCAGTAAAAAAAAACAATAACTAGAAGTTATTGTTTTTCACTGAGCATCAGCCACCACTTGTGGATTTTAACTCCATATATCTCCTTCTTTACTTTTTGAACGATTAATTCTTGAAAAATCCACCCTTGAGAAAACATAGGTTGATAATAGTAAAAATATGAGTCCAAAAATGATTACAATCACCATGCTGATAGGAGGTGTTATTACAAAATTTCCTATTTTAAAAGCAAGCTGTTCCGCGTTCAATTGATCGGTTGTTAAAGACGTCTTTTCCAGTATTATGGTTCTGAAAAACGCTGTTGTATATGTCATTGGATTGAGATAAGCAACATATTGCAATGCCTTGGGTAACATTGATAGTGGGATATATGCACCGCAAAGAAATGTAAGCGGCATTGTTATCGCCGTTATTACAACTTGAAATGTTTGCGAATTCTTAACCAGAGCTGCTAAATACAATCCGAGACCCGAAAATACAAGTCCTACGACAATCATCACGCCAATTACCGCAAATGGTGTTACCCATGATGTGAATTTAAGCCCTATAAAATAACCAATGAATAGAATAATAATACCCTGCATCGTTGCTATCGTTGCTGCTGATAATAGCTGACCGGCGGCAATCTGGATTCTTTTAACTGGGCTTACTAGAACCTCTTTCATAAATCCCGAAACAATATCTTCAATGGTACTTGTCGCAATGGTAAGTGAGGTTTGGAAGACAGTGGTTATCACAATACCCGCAAGCATATAGTTTACTGGATTTTCAATATTGTCATTTTTAAATATCGAACTGAACACAAATAAAAAGAAGAATGGCATGATAATCGTGAAAACTAACTGAACGCGATTGCGAACAAAAATTTTAATATTTCTAAACCATAAAGCTGCTATAATATCCATAGATCCCTCACTTCCTTATATCTTTTCCTGTAATTTCTAAGAATACATCATTTAATGTACCTTTATTAATTTCCAAATCTGTTATCGACGCTTTCTGTTCACTTATTATTTCCATTAATTTTGGTAAACTATTAACTTCAATTGAGTAATAACCAGTTTTTTTCTCGTAAATAAATCCTGCCGCATCTAGCAGTGACTCTAGTCCTTGCTCGTCACTGGTTGTAATATTTGCTCTATCCTTTGTATATTGCTGCTTCAAACGATATGGGGTGTCTATTGCAACTATTTTACCTGCATCCATGATGGCTACCTTGCTACAAATTTCAGCCTCCTCCATGTAATGTGTTGTTAGGAAAATAGTAATATTTTTCTCCTTTTGTAGCTTTACAATATAATCCCACATATGAGCTCTTGTCTGAGGGTCAAGACCTGTCGTCGGCTCATCTAAGAACAATACTTTTGGGTAGTGTAGTAGCGATCTGGCTATTTCCACACGCCGTTTCATCCCACCGGACAGACTGTTTACCATTGCTTTTTTCCAATCCAGTAAATCCACCAAATTTAAAACAAATTCGATACGCTCTGTGGCTTCACTTTTGGGAATTGCATAGAAATGACAATGCATAATTAAATTTTCCATAACTGTCATTTTGTTATCCAAAGTCGGTTCCTGAAAAACAACCCCAATAACACTCCTAACATCATCCTTTTCATCTGTAACGTCTTTTCCATCAATGATGAGTGTTCCTGAGGTTTTTTCAAATATGGTACAAAGTGTATTTATGGTTGTGCTTTTACCTGCTCCATTCGGTCCTAAAAATGCAAAAATACTTCCTTCTTCTACCTCAAATGAAACATTGTCGACTGCTGTAAACTTATCATATTTCTTTACAAAATCCCGAACTTCTATTATATTTCCCATGGTATCACTCCTATTAACTGTTTTCTAGATCTTAACGGCCACGTTAGAATGGATTCAACAACGCGCTTGTTTCTTTTTCTTAACGCCACGAGATTCCATCTTTTCAATATAAGTTCTAATCATAGGTACTTTACAAGAAGTGTTACCCATAGCCACAGTTACCTTCCCTATTTTGTCTCCAAGTTCCTTAGCTTTTTGAGATAATTCTGGTACATATCCGCCTGCTGAAATGACAAAAAAGTTCATTTGATATTTAACATCTTCACATTCGTCATGAATAACCTTTGCTATATGATCAAGATATTGACTTATCTCATGCATATCTATGTCATCATTCGGCAATGTAGCTAAAATACTACTATATGTTGACCACCCCGCTGCCGCAATCGTCTCAACATCTGATTGGATCCATTCTCTGGCCAACTGAACACCAAAAGAACTTTCAGAAGCAATAAAAGCGACTGCGGTGCATGCTATACTGTCACATCGACTATTTACTACCCAATGATTAAGGTCTTTTAATGTCATCGCCGCCTCATCAGCAATAAGTCCTGCTAAGTACATGGCATCATAATTACCTGTGTCAAAAAGCCTTAGTGATAGGTCATAATCTTTTTTTATAATCTTTTTAAGTACTTTAAGATCTGAAATTTTAACACCATATTTGGGATCTGGCACACCATGATTCCCATAAATACGGCGGCTTTGTTCACTCCCGTGCTCTTCTAAATACAACATAACCTCTTCGATTTCCATACAATCACCTCTTTAATTATAAATATATGTTCAAAAAAGGATATAAAATCTTTTGTTTAGAAGAAAAGATTTTATATCCTTTTTTCGTAAATTTTCAAGATTACATTTCCATTTCTCCATTGTCATAGCTAAATTGCCATTCGATTCCAAACTTATCGGTTAGACTGCCATAGCATTTAGTCCAGAATGTCTCTTGAATTTCCATCCCTACCTTGCCACCCTCTTTCAGTTTATCAAATAAAGATTTAACTTCATCTATGTTCTTAGTTACTATTACAAGACTTATGTTGTTTCCTGCAACAAAAGGTCCACCAGGTAAACAGTCAGAAAACATAACATTGCTTCCACTAATGTTAAGCATTGTGTGCATTACTAAATTTTTAGCTTCCTCTGGAAGGGCAAATTCTGGATTGGGTGGCATATCCCCATAAGGCATCTCCCCATAAGCCATGATTTTTGGTTTTTCTGTTCCAAAAACCTCTGCATAAAACGCTACTGCTTCACGACAATTCCCATTAAAACTAATATAAACATTAACTGCCATCCTCTTCACTCCTCATTCTAAATTTTTAATCTTTAATATTTGATTTAATCAATATTATATCATTTATCTTTAAATATTTATATATATATACAGTTATTACAATTTCATTTGTGAAAGCATAGGATTTCCTTCTTTATCTAACAGCACTGTTATCCCTCCAGCATAATCTTCAATATTAATTAAATAGTTTACCCCTGTTCTTGTGCCCATAATTATTTTACAATGCACTGCTATTGCACCAGCATGATCACATACAGTTTTAAATACTTTTTTTTGACTTCTATCATTCACATTAAACATTCTTACCTCCTATATTTACCATACTATATTAGTATATAAACTTTTCCGATATATTATATCCTAGAATTTCAATATTCCTCTTAAATATAACCAAATTGTAAGGGTCTTATTCGGAAATAAAAAATTGAAAGGTGACAGTCACCTTCCAAGAATTGGAAATTACATATAAATAACTGCTAATCTCCTTTTTTCTTTAATTGTTATAAATAGGCAATAATTGTGACCATTCTAATACTACCAAAGCACTTTTCAAGATATCCTTTTGTAGGTCAATCTCATTTTCATATGATTTTAAGTAAAAATCCCTTCTAATTTCAATTATATCTTTGAATGATTCAAGAATGGTATGTGCTTCATAATCAATTACATATCCTTCTGGTATAAATGGTAATTTTATACCTTCTCCAAATAAAATATAACTTTGTGGTAATTTCTCATATGTATGACCACTACAACAATAAGTTGTTGTATAACCTTTCTGGTTTAATATCTTTATAATTACTATATACAGTTCATCAATTCTAACCAATTTACTACCACAGCTTCCACAAGGAGTTCTCCTTGTGGAAGCATATACTTTAAAGCAATTCAAGCACATGCTTTTCATTTGCATCACCCCTTACATATTACACTTATTATATCAAACATTCAGTATAATATAAAAGGTCCTTAAATTATTTCTAATTTGACATATAAATTAGTTAATGTATAATGTAACTATATTAAACTTCAAGCAAATTTGCATTAACCTCACATAAAACATCCTCACATAAAATATTATGGGGATGTTTTATGCTAGGTTAAATAATGAAAGTAAAAATACATTAATCTAAGGAGGAAATTTTAAATGAGTTTTCAATTGCCAAATTTCACACCAGCAGATTTCAGAAAAGATTTTTTTATCAAAGCACCAAATGTTAGAATAAGTGAAGTTAAAAAAGATGGAGTTGCGCCTAAAGGATTCTTAATGACATCTATATTACCTGTGTATTTTAAAATTAACGAACAGTGGGTGCTTCCAACCCAAACATCTATAGAATGTACTGCTGTCGTTCGCGATAACAACACTGTAGAAGTTGTGGAATTTAGAAACCTTAAAGTTTCAGATAAAGTAGTTTTAGGAAGATCTAAAGATGGAAGTGAAGGTATATACGAGTATACTTGTGGATTTGATGACTTACCAAATGTAGAATCAGGGCGATCTGTCGAATCTTCATTTTCAGGGGATTCTAAAGAATTATATGAATTACTAGAATATGAAAAACAAAATAATGGGCATATCGTTTGGGTCCTAGGCCCAGCTGTGGTTTTTGACTATGATACTAGAGCTGCACTATCAGCGCTTGCTGAAAATGGGTATGTAAATGCTCTTTTGGCTGGGAATGCTATGGCAACCCATGATCTAGAGGGAGGGCTACTCGGAACAGCACTCGGTCAAAATATATACACCCAAGAATCTGTTCCAATGGGTCATTATAACCATTTAGATCTAATAAACGAAGCTAGGCGCGCAGGTTCTATAGACTCATTACTTGATGAAGGAAATATAAAAGATGGATTTATGAAAACCTGTATAGAGAAAAATATACCTATAGTTCTTGCTGGATCTATAAGGGATGACGGACCACTTCCATCAGTTTATCATAATGTATCTTGTGGACTTGATGCAATGAAAAATCAAACAGACAAGGCAACTATTATAATTTCTCTTGCTACAGTTCTTCACTCAGTAGCAGCTGCAAGCCTAGCATCATCTTATAGAATAGTAGATGAAAAAGTAAGACCAGTATATTTTTACTGCGTAGACAGTGCTGAATATGCTGTTAATCAAGTATCTGTA
>JANZQE010000507.1:0-12663 GCA_038040705.1 Clostridium sp.
GCTCCCACCCTTCAAAATCTCATAGTTAACTATTTCCTGAGGTATATATAAGCCACTACTTAAAATATGTTTTATCTCTTCAATATTCTCCGCGTTAAGCTCACTAAAGAATCTATCATTGATATTTTTATTTTGATTATCCTTAGACATTGCCAAGGTCCTATTCTTGGATAAAATCAGCATTAGCGTGTACGCTTCCTTAAATAAGTTTATGTTAAGAAGAGCACTATGTCTATCCTTTAATCTTTCATAGATGGCTATACCTTCATAATCTATGTCCCCCCAATATAGGAGCTCAATTGGATTTTTAAGATACTCAGGTGCCGTAGCCTCAAAATCCTCTAGGGATTTTTCTATACCTTTACCAGCACCGTAAATTATGGTGTCAATTTTTTCTCCTATAAAGATATTTGTACCCTCTAGCATAAGTTTTCTTATAGTATACCAGGTGTCCTTATTTTCCAAAATCAAAACCCTTTGCTCAGTGGATTTATTGGCAGAAAAGTAGACAAAAGGCTCTGGAGTTCTATAAACATTTAAATCTTCTATAATTATACCCAAATTTTTTAATATCCTTTTCCCGCTACCATCTTTTAAGAACTTTTCTTCTCCCCAAATATCATAGCTTCTCTCATTAATAGACATTGGAGTATTTAATTTTAACTTATTCTCTCTAAAATAGCTTGTAAGAGCCTTTATATATTGTCTATCTACTTTATATATCGCTATGCTATTTAAATAATAACTTTTATTGAAGGAAAAATACAGCGCATAATTTATTTCATCAATGAAATTTTTGTTGTCCTCTTTTAAAGGTAGAACTTTATATTTATTATAAAGAGGAGGATTCATGCCATTATTCTTACTACTCCGCACCTCTAAAAGCTCACCTTGCTGCTTTTTCATAGTTATAAACCCTATTAAATCATTGTAATCGTGTAGCTTAAAGTATTCCTGAATTTCATTTAGTTTTAATATTTTCTTATTGAAATCTTGTATTGTTTTTATAATTCTCCACCTCCAATGAAACATTTAATGAATGATTCTTATACTATCTTAATACAGTTTCTATTATCTATTATATAATAAAACTACTAGATAAATAAACTTTTATTGAGGTTTCTTTTGAGATAGGCAGTTTATACTGAGATTTCACAGAGATTCACCTTGATTATAGATAATTATTTGTGATTTTTGTTAATAATATTATTTAAGTGCATTTCAATGCATTGCAACATATATAATTATAAAATAAAAAAAGTACGGTTTTTCATTATAAAATGATTCCCGTACTTTTTATTTGTTTTTCTCCGTGCTATTTGAATCTTATAAAAACATTATTATAATATAATGCAAATCAAACTGCCGTTACCCTCATTTATGATTCTTTGGAGTGTCTTTTGAATTTTCACTTGTACATCATCAGGCATCTTAAATAATTTATTTTGAAGTCCTTCTTTAACTAGTTCTTCTAAAGACTTACCAAACATATTACTCTGCCAAATTTGAGATTTATCATTTTCAAACTGTTCTAAGATGGATTTATAAAACTCTTCACTTTGCTTTTCTGTACCCATAATAGGGGATACTTCAGTCTGTATATCTGCCCTAATAAAGTGAAGTGAAGGTGCAGAAGCTCTTAACTTAACTCCATATCTGCCACCATGTTGTACTATTTCCGGTTCTTCTAAGGTCATTTCTGAAAGCAGCGGTGCTACAAGTCCATAGCCTTTTTCTTTAACATCTTTTAAAGCATCTGCAATCTTATCATATTCAGTTTTAGCTCTAGAGAATTCTCCCATTAAAGTTAGAAGATCATTCTCTCCTTTTATTTCACAATCACAAGTTTCACCTAATATTTTGTAAAACAATTCTTGTCTAGGAATTAAATTAACTCTGGCTGTACCTTCCCCCATATTCATTTCATCAAGTCTTGCAGAATCTAAAAAATCAACTTCTTTAAAGCTTAGTAAAGATTTATTAATATCTCTAACTTTAAAAATATCCTTACACATATCTTTTAAGAATTTCATAAAGCTAATTTTTACCCAATGCTTAGAACTTAAATTTTCAATCCACTCTGGCATATCTATGTTAATTTCTTTAACTGGGAATTCTTTAAGAACCCTTTGGAATATATTGGCTATATCTCCCTCATTCATATTTAGTACATCCATAACCTGCACTGGTACATCATATTTTTCTTCTAATTCTCTTGCTAAATCTGCTGTTTCTGGAGCAGCTGCATTTTTGGAATTTAACACCATTATAAAAGGTTTATTAATGGATTTAAGTTCACTCACTACCCTTTCTTCAGCGTCTACATATTCCATTCTATCTATACCTGTGATAGAACCATCTGTAGTGATCAAAAGTCCAATAGTCGAATGTTCATTAATTACCTTTTTTGTTCCAATCTCTGCTGCTTCCTCAAATGGAATTTCGTAGTCATACCAAGGAGTTGTTACCATTTTAGGTGTTTCCCCTTCAGCATATCCTACAGCTCCCTTAACAATATACCCAACACAATCAACCATTCTAACTTTGAATTTAGTACCACCTTCAAAATCAATTTCAACCGCTTCGTTGGGTACAAATTTAGGTTCAGTGGTATGAATTGATTTTCCTGAACCACTTTGAGGTAGTTCATCTATGGCTCTTTCTTTTTTATGGGGATTGTCTATTTTAGGAATTACCAAAAGCTCCATAAATCTTTTTATAAATGTCGACTTTCCGGTTCTTACAGGGCCTACAACACCTACGTAAATATCCCCTTGAGTTCTCTCTGCTATATCTTTATATATATCAAAATTATCCAAGATATACCCTCCCAATTCTTATTATTAACATTATAATTATATTTTAGATAACATTAAATTATTACTACTGATTAAAAAAATATAAAAAAAAACCAATTTTTCATTAATTGCTTAAAGAAAAATTGGTTTTTTATATTATAACACCTTTTTTAAAGTCTTAAAATTCATCTTTTCTATTTCTTGACATCAATTCGTATACTGCATATTTAGAATCCTTACCTTCAAACAGTACTTTGTATAGTGCATCTGTTATAGGCATAGACACCTGCTGTTTTTCTTTAAGTTCATAGAAGGCTCTTGTAGCTTTTATACCCTCAACTATCATTCCGACGTCCTCGCAAGCCTTATCCATAGGAACACCTTTTCCAATTAAAATTCCTGCTCTTCTATTTCTACTGTGCATACTAGTACACGTTACAATAAGATCACCCATACCTGTTAATCCATAGAAGGTTTCAATTTTACCTCCAAGCACAGTGCCTATCCTTATAATTTCGCTCATTCCTCTTGTCATAAGTGCAGCTTTAGAATTGTCTCCATAGCCTATACCATCTGATACTCCTGCAGCTAGTGCAATAATGTTTTTAACAGCACCACCTATCTCCACACCAATAATATCTTCATTAGTATAAACTCTAAATTTACTGGTCATAAATACATCTTGCACAATCCTTGCATACTTCATATTTTTGGATGTAACTACTACTGTTGTTGGAATATCTAAGGCAACCTCTTCTGCGTGACTAGGACCCGATAGGATTACTATAGGATTACTCGGAATTTCTTCTTCTATTACCTGTGAAATTCTTTTTAGTGAACCCTCTTCGATTCCTTTTGCAATGCTAACCACAATTTGATTTTGTTTTAAATACGGTTCTATCATTCTACTTAGCTCTCTTATTACATGTGACGGTACCGCTAGTACAATTATATGGCTATCACTTATAACTTTTTCTATATCCGTGAATGCTGTTACTCCTGCTGGTATGATAACGCCAGGTAAATATTTGATATTTTCTCGTTTTATGTTAATGTCATTCATAACACCAAGCTTTCTATCCCATATATTAACTTCTGTTCCTTTTTTGGCAAGCATAATGGATAATGCAGTACCAAAACTCCCACCACCTAAAAAAGCAACTTTCAGCATTCTATTCCTTCCTTTCCCTAAATATAAGCCTTATTCCTGTTCCGTTAAATTCAAAACTATTTCTCAATTGATTTTCTAAATATCTCTGGTATGAGAAATGTAGTAAATTTGAATTATTTACGAAAAATACAAATGTTGGTGGCTGAGAATCTACTTGAGTAACATAGTATATTTTAAGTCTTTTGTTTGCCACTGTTGGCGGTTCTTGCATAAGTACAGCTTTATTAACAACCTCGTTTAGTATTCCTGTAGAAATTCTTTTTGAATAATTTTCAAAACATTCTTTAACTGTAGACAATACCTTATGTACTCTTTGACCTGTTTTGGCAGATATAAATAAATAAGGTGCATATGCCATGAAGTTTAATCCTGCTTGTAATTTCCTTTTATACTCAATCATTGTCTTATCATCTTTTTCAATAAGATCCCATTTATTTACTATAACCATAATTGCTTTTTTCATTTCATGAGCATACCCTATAATTTTCTCATCTTGATCACTTAGTTCATCAGTGGCATCAATGATAAGTATAACTACATCTGCCCTCTCAACAGCAGCTAGAGATCTAATAACACTATATCTTTCAATTCCTTCATTAACTTTACTTTTTCTTCTTATTCCTGCAGTATCTATAAGAATAAATTTACCTTCTGCAGTTTCCAGTTTACTATCAATAGCATCCCTTGTCGTACCTGCAATGTTAGTTACTATATTTCTTTCTTCTCCAAGCATTTTATTTATTAGTGAAGATTTACCAACATTCGGCTTACCTACAACTGCAACTTGAATGTATTCTTCATTTTCTGTACTCGAATATACGCTTTCAAAATGTTGTACCACTTCGTCTAGCATATCCCCAAGTCCAAGTCCTTGAGTGGCTGAAATAGCTACAGGATTCCCTATCCCTAAATTGTAAAATTCAAAGGCATTAGCCTCTAGTTCAAGATGATCTATTTTATTAACTACTAGTACTATTGGTTTTTTACTTGCCCTAAGCATTTGTGCAACTTCAGTATCTGCACCTGTAAGTCCTTGTTTACCGTCTACTATAAATATTATAACATCCGCAGTTTCTATAGCTATTTGTGCCTGTCTTCTCATTTGAGCTAAAATAATATCTTGACTTTCGACTTCAATACCACCTGTATCAATTAGTGTGAAATTGTGTCTAAGCCAATCTGCATCAGCGTACACTCTGTCTCTTGTTACACCTGGTTTATCATCAACTATTGATATTCTTTTACCTGCTAACTTATTGAATAAAGTAGATTTACCTACATTGGGTCTTCCTACTATTGCTACGATTGGTTTTGCCATTATTATTCCTCCTGACTATATTCGTTTATTATGTAGATTAAATCTTCTCCTGAATAATCACATATCAAAACTTTTGTCTTTAAGCTTTTTTCTAAATCACTTATTGTAATATTATCTAATAATATTTGCTGTTCATAGTTTCCAAGTTCATACCCACTTTTCAACATATTGCTAGGTATTATCAAATACTCCCCTAGCCTTTCCTCCTTCAACTGCTCACTTATGTCTTTTCCAGTTAGAAGTCCCGCTACTGTAATAGTCTCACCAAAAAAATTATTATGTATTTTTTTTACTTGAATTTTAATTTTATCATTAATTAGAGTTATCTTTTCGGCTACATGCAATATTTCTGCATAAGCTGAATGACCTGTAATAAATGTAAAACTCCCACTATTACCTAGCTTTAGGTCGGCTATATCCTCATCAATAACACTTCTAAGTAGTCTAATCATACCAATGCCATCTTCTAATTGTTCATAACCATTATAGAACTCTTCGCACGGAACATCAACTCCTGCTACAGCATAGAATTCATCAGACAACCTTACAAAAGGTGAGCCTATTTCACTAATGTATTTTTCTTGTAACTCTTTTACACCTTGAATTTCATGTAATGAAGTAACCTTATCATATAAAGTTAAATTAAATAATCCTTCTCTAAACTTTGTTATTCCAACCGGCACTACCGCTAAATTTTCTATGTTGGGGTATAGTTTATATAAATCCTCAATGGTCTTTAAAAGCTCTGTTCCATTATTAATTCCAGGACAAGAAACCACTTGACAATTAATTTTTATATCACCTGCAGTAAGCCTTTTTAACCTGTCATAAACATTACCAGCAAATTCATTATTTAACATTAACTTTCTAAGTTCTACATCTGTAGTGTGTACCGAAACATTGATAGGACTTATCTTATACCTTATTATCCTGTCGATATCCTCTTCCTTCATATTAGTTAGTGTTACGAAATTACCTTGAAAAAAGGATAATCTAGAATCATCATCTTTAAAATAAAGTGTTTCTCTCATCCCCACCGGCAATTGATCAATAAAACAGAATATACATTTATTATGACAGCTCATTGGTTTATCCAACATAGCATCAATAAATTGAATTCCTAGGTCTTCATCATATTCCTTCTCAATTTCAATTTCCCAAATTTCCCCATCACATTTTTCAACTTCGATGTTAATAAGTTCGTCTGTAATTAAAAATTTGTAATCTATAATGTCTATTACAGCATTGCCGTTTATACTAATTAATCGATCTCCCACTTGGAGCTTAATTTCTTCTGCAATACTTCCTGGGAGTATCTTAGCTATTTGATTTTTCATTTTTACCTCCTACTCTACCATAACCTTTCATTTAAAAGGTTTTATGAGGGATTAGAAATATTATATTAAATTTAAATTCCACTTTTAAATATATAAAATATTATTTATACTAATCAATAATATAATAATAAAATTATACTATTCCATTAAGTATATTACATGAATTAACTAGCTAAGTCAACGATATTAAGATTTATAAGGAGAAAAATAGCATATATCGACAGTTTTCAATATAAATTTACCATATAATCTATTATTTACTATCGATTAAAAATACCTCCTAAGAAGGAGGTATTAAGATGCTTCTATACAATGTTTTCTGACAATTTTTATACCGTCTTCACTTTTTATATAATTAAAGAAATCATCCAAACTATCTTTTTTCTCTTTAGAATAATACACTTTTATTGGAAAATTCAGAGTATAAAGCTTATTCGCAAGATTTGAAAGAGTGAGTTCAATACCACTTAGTTTTAAAAACACATTATCTTTATTATACCATTGTCCAGGTATAATTCCTATAGCGTTTTTATTCTGAGCAACAAAATTTTTCATTTCTTCCATACTTGATACATACTTGATACCGCTACTCATTTCCTCTTTTACAGGAGTATCCATTATTTTTATATTGAATTGTTGTTGAACTGAACATACAGAATCTTTAAACGCCACAGGTGTTATCACTTGAGATTCACCCTTTAGGTCCACCCAGTTTACCATATTCCCGGTATAAATTTTTTTCAATTCCTGAGTTCCCACGCTCTCAACTTTATTACTATTATTAACAATAATTCCTATACCATCATAAGCTAGTATTTCGGACTCAATTTTCTCATCGCTTGGCTGAACATATCCAACTAATATATCCACTTCAGATTTATCTAGTTTAGTAAAAGCGCTTTCTCTATCAAGAATCTCTACAGTGATTACAGTGTCGTTATTTAAATTATAATCCCTTGCTAAATCATTTACCATGGGCAAAACTGTCTCTTCACAAATTATTTTAATGCTTTTAGATTTTTTTTCTTCGGGTTGTTCATCTTTTTTACACCCTGTGAACAGAACTATTATAATAATACAAAGAATTGTGGTCAAAGTTTTTAGCCTCATTTTTTTCATAATCACTACCCCACTACAATATTTTTAAAACATAGTTATTGTAATTGTAGTTTCTGTTTTTTTACTAAAAACTATTCGTTTAAATCAACTCTTTCTCCAGTAACTAGATAAATTGTCCATTCACATATATTGGTGGTATGGTCTGCAATTCGCTCTAGAAACTTACATACAAATAAAAATTGAGTTGCTTGTTTTATTGTGCTTGGGTTTTTGGCCATTAGCTGTAAAAGCTCGCTAAAAACTTCGTAATATATATTGTCTACTTCATCATCTCGTTTTCCAACGGCATATGCTTTCTCAACGTCTCCTTCTACATATGCATCTAATGAATCTTTGATCATACTTATTACTATTTCAGCCATTCTAGGAATATCTATTAACTCTTTAATGTATTTCTCATCTTTTAATCTTAAAGTAATTTTAGCTATGTCCACAGCATGATCTGCCATTCTCTCAAGATCAGTTACTATCTTTGTTGTAGTGAAAATATTCCTTAGATCTATAGCTAAAGGCTGTTGCATGGCGATGAGTCTTATTGCTTTGTCTTCTATTTCATGCTCCATTAAATCAACAATGTCATCATCCTTCATTATTTTTCCAGCCTTCTCAACGTCTTGATGAACTAGTGCATAGATGCAATCGTGAATTTGTTTTTCTACAATACTTCCCATTCTAATTAAATCATTATGAAGCTCTTGAAGTTTAGCTTCAAATACTTTTCTTGCCATATCATCACCTTCCTCATTATATTTTAGCCAGATCTAAATGAATATAACCTTTTATTCGTTAATTTTGAGACCCGACAATATATTTTATATTTTTATTTGCTGTATGGAATTTCAATTATGAATTTACTACCTACTCCAAGTTTACTTTCCACGGAAATTTTGCCGTCAAATTTAAGTACTATATGCTTAACAATAGCAAGACCTAACCCTGTGCCGCCTTTCGATCTAGAACGAGCCTTATCCACTCTGTAGAATCTCTCAAAGATACGCGGAATTTGTTCCTTAGCTATTCCAACTCCCGTATCCCTAACCCAAATAATGATTCCATCAGCTTTGGCATCTGTCCCAATGCAAACACTATCGCCTGTCTCTGAGTAGTTTAGTGCATTATCTACTAAGTTAATTAACATTTGTTTAAACCTATCAGCATCGCCTATCAATGTATTTACTTCATCCTGCTCTATTGATAGCTTAATTTGTTTTGCATCTGCAGTGTTTTTCATCAAATTGTAAATATCTTCTACCATTTTATTAACATCGATTTTTTCCTTTTTAAGTTCTTTTTGCTGTTCTATATGAGAAAGTATTAAAATATCTGTAATAAGTCTAGTTAATCTTTCAGCTTCTTCATTTATTATATTTAAGAACTTCTCCTTGGTCTTTGCATCATCAACATATTTTAAAGTCTCTGCAAACCCTTTAATAGATGTTAGAGGAGTTTTTAGTTCATGTGAAACATTTGCAACAAATTGTGTTCTCATATTCTCTAATTTTTTTACTTCTGTAATGTCTTGCACAACAGCTACAGTACCAATATGCTCGCTTCTGTTAATTATATCCGCAGTCTTTATCCTAAGTTCTCTTTCCCGTGGCCAAACTATCTTTATTTCTCTATAATCATCATCACTTTGATGGAAGATACTTTCTAATTCAAAATCCCTAATATTGTCAAGAAGATTTTGTCCTATAATATCTTTTGTTATTCCAAATATTTTTTTAGCATATGGATTAATCATTATGACTTTATTGCTTCTATCCACTGCAATGACACCACTGTCCATACTTTGAAGAATAGCCTCTAATCTATTTTGCTTATCTGTAACTTCATTCAATGTAAATTCTAATTTATCTGCCATCTCATTGAAATTCTTAGCTAGCTCTCCTATTTCACCGTTTGTTAGTATTTTAACCCTTCTATGAAATTCCCCCTTAGTAATCCTTGAGGTAATAAAAATCAAGTCTTCAATAGGCTTCACTATAATATATGATAACTTAAGAGAAAACCAAATTGTTATCATTCCAGAGAAAATTATGGCACTGATGTAAAATTTAAAATATTTACTCCTAATACCATTTACAATTTTAACAGGCATAGAACTTCTAATAATAAAACCGTTATCAAAAGTGGTTGCAAAATACATCATATTCTTCTTAGTAGAGTTACTATATCTAATTGTAAACCCACTGCCACTAGATCTTGCTTCTATTATTTCTTCTCTACTATTATGATTATCCAAAATTTCATTATTTATAGTCGAGTCATAAATAACCTTACCTGTATTATCAACGTAAGTAACTCTGAGTTCTGGGTCCGATATATTATCAGTAAAAAATTTTTCGTTATCCCTTAAGTTATTACTTTGTAATAAACTAATTATCATATTATTATTTATTTGAAGCTTATCTTTTAAATTTTGCTGGTACTCATAATTGAAAATAGAAACAAATAATGTAGTTACTACTATAAATATAAAGATTACAGTGCTTAATAGATATATCATTAATTTTTTTTTCATAGTTATTCTCCAAAATTAAATCTATATCCAATTCCGCGAATTGTCTGGATATATACTGGATTTTTATCATCGTCTTCAATTTTTTGTCTTAGATGCCTAATGTGAACGTCTACGGTTCTTGTTTCACCTACATATTCATAACCCCATATTTTATCTAGCAAGAAATCTCTAGTCATAACTCTACCTTTGTTACTTATTAGAATTTCTAAAAGTTCAAATTCCTTTAGGGTTAGATCTATTTTTATATTACTTTTAAGAACCTCATGCTTACCAAAATCAATAGCTAAATTGCTAACCTTAAAGGTTTTTTCAACTACTTGCATACTACTTCTTCTAAGTATAGCTTTAATTCTTGCCACTAGTTCCCTTACCGAAAATGGCTTTGTAATGTAATCATCTGCACCTAGCTCAAGTCCTATTATTTTGTCTATTTCCTCTCCTTTTGCTGTTATCATTATTATGGGCATATTTGACATAGATGAATCTTTCCTAATTGCCTTGCACACATCTAGTCCATCCATTCCAGGCAACATTAAGTCTAGTAACATAAGTTGTGGTAAGTTTTCTTTAGCAAGTTTTATAGCGTCGATACCATTGTCAGCAAGTATAACCTTATAACCATTCTTCTCTAGATTAAATTTAATTAATTCCTGTATATGTTCCTCATCATCCACAACTAATACTTTTTCATCAGACAATTTAACCCCTCCATATCTTTTGATAGGTTTATCACTTTAAATAAACAAAAGAAAACATTCTCCCTAACTTGTTTTGACTAAATCTATAGGAATATAATTCGTGCTGTTTATTACAAGCGGTACAAATGCTAGTAGTGCATATATTTGTTTGTTTTATACCTTTTGCCATAAGCTGTGCCATAATACATTTTTGTAAATCCAGTTTATTATTATTACTAATTTTAATATTACTATAAATATCTTCACTAGTAAACTCTTCTATTAAATCACTGCTGACTTCATAGCAACAACCCCCGATATGTGGACCAATGTAGGCCTTTATATCCTTAGATATTGAGCCATAAGTCTCTTGTAGTCTTTCAAAAGCTTTACTTACAATTAAAGCTTTTGTACCTTTCCACCCGCTATGTATTGCTGCGATTACTCCCTTACTAGTATCTACTAAAATAACAGGTACACAATCTGCTGTAAAAATGCCTACTGCCGTTTTTGTTTTATCTGTTATTAGTGCATCACCATCCTGATTGTTAATCCCATCATCAAAGGTTAGAATTTTGTCACTGTGAATTTGATTTAAATAACCAACATCTTGCAACTGATAATACTCTTTAATTTTTTTAAGATTGTGTAATCCTTCATTAGTATTTT
This sequence comes from Clostridium sp., assembly GCA_038040705.1. Lineage (GTDB taxonomy): Bacteria > Bacillota > Clostridia > Clostridiales > Clostridiaceae > Clostridium_AD. Next base: position 11,614 of record JANZQE010000507.1, read on the forward strand.
TATTAAAGTTTAGCCCATCCTTTGCCATGGAAAATAAAATTACTGCATTACCACATTCAAATTTTATAAAATCATCATAATTAATAGCGTCACTTTTCAATACTTCACCTCATTTAGAATACTTAGACTTTTGAAACCTCTTTTATATTTAAATCTACAAAAAAAATGCCATATGGCATTTTTATTCGGTATACATTAATTTCCTTATCTCTTCCATAAAAGTATTGATATCCTTAAATTGTCTATAAACTGAAGCAAATCTAACGTAAGAGACCTCATCTACATTTTTTAATATACTCATGATAATTTCCCCAATATGATCAGATCTTACTTCTGTAAGCATCTCATTATTGAGCTGTTTTTCCACTTCGTCGCAAATATTCTCAATTTGCATTCTAGATACTGGTCTCTTTTGACAAGCCTTCATTAAGCCATTTAATATTTTTGTTCTATCAAAATATTCCCTATTAAAATCTTTTTTAATTACTAAAATTGGTATATCTTCTACTTTTTCATACGTAGTATATCTTTTAAAACAATTAAGACACTCTCTTCTTCTTCTAATTGCAATATTATCCTCCGTTGATCTAGAATCAACTACTTTACTCTCTTCACAGCTGCAAAATGGACATTTCAATGCTCCTCACGCTCTTTTCTTAGTATAGTTAGCAAGTATAATAACATTATACACTTTTTTAGATGATTTTATATAGTTATTACTCATTTTCCATGTTTATCTCACTACCGTCTACAAGAATAACGTCGATACCAATTTTTTTCACCTTTTCCCACGCTATCTCAATACTATTGTTTTTATTAAACCAAGATGATTTTATACTTGGGAGTAATATTGAAATAATTCTATAGTCCTCGCAGTCAACCCTTAAATCTTTTATATATCCCATTTTAGAACCTGAATTTATATCTATTATTTCCATCTGCCTTAGATTATTAATTGAGAACATTAAGCTTTCCATTTTCATCCCTCCTTGTGTGTTTTCATAAAATCGCTTTTCTAAAACAACTAGTCCTTATTCTAGTTATTCTAGT
>JANZQE010000508.1:0-5337 GCA_038040705.1 Clostridium sp.
GCCGTCCTTGCCCATAACCTACATACTATAGTTTGATACATAAGCCATCCATTAAGCATTAAGTCCATACTCTTATCTGGAGTCTTAACCTGGATAGTATGAAGTAACTTATTCCAATAATCCTTAACTGCGGAGAGTTCAGAATCTACTTTTTTTGGATCTTCAAATTCCAAAATAGTATTAGAAATATTTTCTAAATTCTCATCCTCACCTAGCATAGCTACGAGTTCTATCTCCATATTCGGTTCTAAATGAATTTTTGAAGTAACTGCGAGGCACGGGTCGAATCCAACTCCAACATTGTTTGAAAGACTAACTCTTTTTAGTGCTGATGGGTCCTCTACACTTCCTCCTCTACCTAAAAATTCACCCTTATCACCAGTAAAGCTTTGATCTACGCCACCAAATAATTTTAAGAAAGCATTTAATTTACCAAAGTGCTGACTATAAGTATTTGTAGCATATATATAATTCTTCTCTTCATTCAAATAAGTAACAATATGCTCAGCGGTATGTTGCGGTACAACCCCCATAACAAGCTCTGCATAGTAAGTTATAGATAGTTCTCTAGCTATATTGCTATTATTTACAAGTTTTATCTTGCATAGCTTAAGATTATGATTCATAGGCACAAACATAGTTACTTCACCCATGATTCCAAAAGCCTCATGTTTAAAATTCGAATGCCCAAAGCCATGCTCTATTAAGTATTCTCCACCATCCCTTATAGGTTTAGGTGTTATACTCCACACATTGCCAAAGGTTTCGTCTCTAAGGTATATAGCTTCTGAGCATTCATCACTTACCCAGTCATTGGACCAAGTAGTAATTTTGTTTTCGCGGCTATTCTTATGCCAGGTGTATGCTGATCCACCTTCTGATACATGAAATCCAAAATCACCATTCGAAATTACATTTATCCAAGGCGCTGGGGTATTATTAAAATCTTTTAGTAGAATAGTATAGTTTTCATTTTCTACATTAAATCCTCCCAAGTCATTAAAAAACGCTAGCTGATCTATATTAAACTTGTGCGGCTCAAATGTAAGATTATTTTCTATTTTCTCTAATAATGGTTGTTTTCCTATTCGTTTACTATTATTGTGAATTTGAGATACTAACATTCCCTTACATGAATCTATAACTATTCGTGATATAGCTATTAAAAGTTCTATATCCTCATCTAAGATGGTAGCCTTATTAAGTATAAAGAGCCCACCTGGTTTATTTTCTTTACCTCTTAAGTGACTACTTCCCACTAAATCTTTAATATCAGTTTGTAGCGGTTGATCATATGTGACCTTTTGAAGATTTATTATCACCAAATCAACTCTTAACCCTTTAAGACTAAGGTACTCATGGGCATTCAAAAGTTGGCGAACCAAGTCTTTATCTTTACTTTCTCTTGCTATAAGGAGCATTATAGGTAAATCTCCTGATATACCATATGCCCAAAGAGAAAATTGGCCCTTCTTTACATTTTTTATATATTCACTTCTTTCTCTATAAGTAGAATTTAAAAACAATATTTTAGAAGCCATCACTTGATATAAATTTGCTTGGGTAGATTTCAGACCATAATATTTCATATCTACTTGGGTTTGGCTCCAAGCTAGCTCAAATACTCTATTTACATTATGAAGCTCACTATATTTTTTAGCCAAACTTATTACTTCATCTTTACTACTCGCTATTGCTGTAGTGAAAGCTATAACACATGTTTCACCAGCCTTTATTTTAACCCTTCTTCTTATCGACACTATAGGGTCAAGCACCGCCCCTACAGTATTAGATAAAATTGAATTTTCCATCATGCATGCAGGGTGTACAGTATTTTCACCACGCCCTATGAAATTTACTCGACTAGTCTCATACTGAACGGTTCCTACAGTAGTTCCGTCTGTTGCAACAGTTTGCATAAGCCAAGGTTGTTTTTTACCTTTAGCTCTAGGTCTTCTAGTTGCCAATATGCAACTTGGATTATCTATATACTCTGTCTTCACGAACAAATTACCAAAAGCAGGATGTACTATATCTGCGTCATAATGAGCTAGCGTTACTTCAAAATAGCTGGTTATTTCTATATTTTTACTCCGAGCACCATGATTTGTAATTGATAATCTTCTCACTTCTGAATCATCTTCCGTAGACACAGTAATTTCCGTCCTAGTTGTAATATTACTGTCACTCCTTGTAAACTCAGCTTTATCCAATGCGAAAGTTACTTCATAACTTTCACCCTCCTTTTTACATGGTTCGTAAGTTGCACTAAAGTACTCATTTTCATATACATCTTTTATGTATATAAACATTCCCGTATTATCTTTAGTCACCTCTTCCTTCCACCTATAAAGCATAGTTCTATTTCTTGAAGCGTATCCTGCCCCACTATTAGAAATCATTAATGAATAACTTCCATTAGAAATCAAGTGTGTTTCTGGTGACTCTGTTTTCGCAGTAGTATACTTCCTAACTATAATTTTTTGTTTTCCCATAATAGTGTCTGATACACTAAACTTATGTTCTCTATCATACACAACTCTCTTAGAAACTCTTTCTTGAAGTAGTAATTCTGTAGCTTTCACCTTTGGTATCCTATGGAACCTCTTTTGGAAAATATTACTTGACAACACATTATCTAAAGCCATTAAACTCATGCCTTCATGATGAATCATGAAGCACTTAATAATTGCCTTAGATTTCTCTTTAGGCATTCTATTTTCGGTATAATCTACAGCCTCATAAAATCCATAAATCCCCTCTAACCCCTCACTAACTAGCTTTTTAAGATTATTATAAGCTCCTATAAAATCTGTTTGAAGTGCCATAATAGTGGAATATGGCGAAACAACCAGTTCTTCTGCCAAGCCTTGTTTAAGTCCTACTCCAGCTATCCCAAAAGCCTTATATTGATAATTTGAATTTACATCAAAATTATAATATGCAGATTCAGATATTCCAAAAGGCACACCTCTCTCATAACAATATTTCTTTTGTGCCTCAATTACAGCTTTATAGGTTTCATCTAGCATAGTTCCAGGATAATTTTTCATTATGAGAAGGGGCATCAAATATTCGAACATGGTTCCACTCCAAGAAACCAATCCCTTACCTTTCCCCATAAGAGTCATAGATCTGCCAAGCACAAACCAATGTTTTTTAGGAACGTCACCTTTTGCTATAGCAATAAAGCTAGCCTGCCTTGACTCAGAAGCTAATAAATCATAATAGCTACCACCTAAACTATCATTCTCCACGTCATATCCAATGCTGAAAAGTTCTCTGTCCTTATCATATAACATTTTAAAATCCGTAGCCTCTGCCATAGAATTTATTCTTTCCTTTAATTTCTCTATGCCTTCAATAATTAACCGAGATTTCTCTTTTGTATTTAGTAGCATGATTCTAAGTTCCGAAATTGATTTATCCTTCTTCGACTTACTATTTAATATATTTAACACTTTAGTTATTTTATCTGGAATATTAATTAAAGCTGTTTTTTCGATTATAGAAAGCAAAGAGTCGCTAAGATCTAGATCGGTGTTTTGGGGGCCTGTAAAATGTGACCAAGGAAAAAGTTCATTTATTTCCTCTAAAAATCTGCTCACGTCACCCTTTAATTTTTTATTCCAATATAAATCTTTTTCTAATTGGATTTTTTCTACTTCTATGATTTTACTTTCTAAATCTATGAGTAACATTTTCCATGAGTTAAAATCTACTGTATTTTTGTCTATATCCCCTATGGCTACTTTATATAATTCACTTATTAAAGGATCCACTTCTAATTCCGCACTAGCAAGCCTCATGGTATCTTGCAATCCCTTAACTTGCTGAGGATTAAATATTGGGTTTCCCAAATACTCCTCTAGCGTCTCTGATACTACCCATAGATAACCAACTAAATTCCCACTATCCACAGTGGATACATATCTAGGGTATAGTGGTTCCTTGTTAGTAGTATCGTACCAATTATAAAAATGACCTTTGTAGGTTGCCATATCCTCCATTGAAGTAATAATTTTTCCTATTCTACTTGCAACATCTATGGTTCCTATATATCCTAAATCATAGGCAACTAAATTTGCAGTTAAACCCATCCCCATATCCGTTGGAGAGGTTCGATGTGCTACTCCATTTGGTGGGTCTTCTTGGTAATTATCCGGTCCAAGGAAATTGTCTTCCGCGTTTATAAAATCTTGAAAATACGCCCAAGTTTTTCTACTTAATTTTCTGAGGAATATCTTCTCTTCTTCCTCTATTTCAAAGTCTAAAATCTCTCTATCTTTACTTATAACATAAGCAATTACAGGACTTAAAAACCAAAGTGTACAGGAAGGTATACTAATGAACCCAATACTCACATCCAAATTAAATGCTAGAAATAAAATCAAGAGTGAAATTGCACTACCTACCCACATTGATGATATAAAATTTTCGAGTTTTTTTCCTAGTTTCACTTCAACATCTGCAGCCGTCTGCCATTCCAATAAATCTTTCTTACTTATAGTTAACCTGTATAACGTTCTAATTATGGCATCTACCATAAGATATGCTTGATAAGGTATAAAGCAAAAAATTAAGAATACCTGCTCTATAGCCATCTTACTATTTTGAATTTTCCCCACTAAGCTTATACCTTTGGCAGGGGAAACTACAGCCTCGCTCACATCAAAAAGTATAGGTGCTAAAAGCGCAACAAAGGCTGTGACAAACCATTTATCGGTGCCATCAGGTAATATTCCACTTAAAGTAAGTATAAGTAAAATTGTTATAGATGGTGCTAGTAAACTTCTCCGTAAATTATCTATTATTTTCCATTTTGATATTTTACTTAAAGGTGAAGACTTTTTAATCCAAGGAAGTAATTGCCAATCTCCCCTAGTCCATCTGTGTAATCTCATAGAACTTGAATTGTAATAGGCTGGATATCCATCTATGAACTCCACATCCGTAACTAAAGCAGTCCTAACATATGAGCCCTCTAAGAGATCGTGACTTAATACTGTGTTTTCAGGTATCTCATCCTTTAACATATAATTGAAAACATCTACATCATAAATTCCTTTTCCAGTAAAAATACCCTCACCAAATAAATCCTGATATACATCAGAAATAGCAGAAGTATACATATCTATACCTGTTTCACCAGAAAATATCTTTGAAAACAAGGTTTTGTTTGCAGAAACAATAGATACTCCTACCCTTGGCTGCATAACTCCATAGCCCCTATCCACAGTCTTTTCACTATAATTTATTACAGCATTATTTAGTGGATGTGCCATGGCCCCTATTAGTTTCTTAGCAGCGTCCCTTGGAAGTTTTGTGTCCGCGTCT
>JANZQE010000509.1:0-2682 GCA_038040705.1 Clostridium sp.
AAATTCACAACTTCGGGCAGTTGCTGAGGTATATGCATCTAATGGCAATGAGGAGAAGTTCATACAAGATTTTGTAGCTGCATGGAATAAGGTAATGAATGCAGACCGTTTTGATCTTGAAGAATATTATTAAATAAAATAGGATCATTATTTGTTATATTAGTCTAATGGGGCAGAAATGCTCTTTTTTTTCTGTATATTTAAAGGACAATAGTAAATGTTTGTTGAAATATGTCTAGTAGAATGTTTAAAATAAGGTATAGACTAAGTTTACATTATGTCTATAATGGGAAGTCTAAAAAATTAATGCTCAAATGATAAACATAGGGAAAACCGAAGAAAATTAGCTCACTTATATAAGATATATATATTTGATTAAAAAAAGGAGAAATAAAAATGAAAAAATTATCAAAAACTATTTTTGAACAATTAAATAGCTATATGGATACAGAAGCTAGACCGTTGGAAAAATCTATATTCAATTATTATTTTAATGATTCAAGTGGTGATGATATATTAGATTCATTAGAAGCATTTCAGAACACAGATGGAGGTTTTGGCAAAGGTATAGAACCCGATTTTAAACTTATAAAGTCCTCACCAATGGCAACATCTATTGGCTTAAGATATTTGAGTAAGTTAGATAATAGTGATAGGGCACAAAATATGATTGTAAAGGCTGTTGAATATCTTGAGACAACTTTTGATAGTAACAGAAATGGTTGGTATAGTGTTTCAAGTAATGTTAACAACTATCCTCATGCACCTTGGTGGGAATTTAAAAATGATATAAATATGACAGTTATTGATTATTCATGGGGAAATCCTACTGCTGAGTTGATAGGGTATGTTTATAAGTATAAAAAATACCTCAATAACCTAGATATTTATTCTTTAAGAAATTATGCTATAACTAATTTGAATAAACGTACAGCGTTTAACTCAGAACATGAAATAATAAGTTATATTCATATGTATAATGCTCTAGACGAAGAATTTTCTAGCCAAATTGTAGATACACTAAAATTAGCAGTTTCTAAATTAGTTAACATAAACCAATCTGAGTGGATAAATTATGTACCGACACCATTAAAATTTATAAACTTAGATTCTAAGAACTTTTTTGGAATTGAGTGTAAATGCATAGATCAAAACTTAGATTACTTAATAGATCGACTTGAAGAAGATGGTAAGATATTGCCTACATGGCAGTGGGACAAATATTTAGAAGAATGGGAAATTGCTAAGATTGAATGGATGGGAATCCTAACCCTTGAGGCTTTATTATCTTTATTAAAGTTTAGTAGAATATAGCTTAATTTTTTATGCTTGGAGGTATGTTAAAAATGCTGAATTACCGCAAATTTAATACTCCATTGAAAAAGACGGAGTAACGGCTACTCATTAACTAGGGGGAATAATTATGAGAAAATGTTTGAAATGCAACTGTAAAATGGTTGAAGGGCTTAATATGTTGAGTAGTATGGGAAGTGAATTGCAACTCGCAAACAGATTCCCAAAGGGGCTGATGAAGAGGATAAAAGCCAAGGCTTCTGTTTGCCCACAGTGTGGGTATATTGAACTTTATACGGAAGATTTAGAAAATGTAAGAAACTTAACAAAATAAGCATATTATTATGTGGTAAAGGCTCTTTCCTTATTGCAGGCTATAACACTATGCCCAAAGAGGAAAAAGATAAGTATAATTCAGTTAAATTATCAAAGTTTCTTTTTATATAATTCTAAATATAAAATTAAAGGAGAATAAAAGGTTTGAAGGATTGTTGTTAAGGGGGTAGAGAGATTTTAATGAATAATTATGTAGTAGTCATAGGAGGCCTGAATTTAGATATAGCAGGTTTGTCTGGAGATGTATACCGGGAAAATGATTCAAATATTGGAGACATTCAGATGACAGTAGGTGGAGTTGGACAAAATATTGCTCAAAACTTATCGAAGTTAGATGTGCCTACATATTTGGTAACAGTCTATGGAAATGATTATTTTGGGGAATTTTTATCTGAGGAGTGTAAAAAGTATGATATTCGATTAGATTATGCTGAATGTATTCTCAATACCAAAAGCTCGACTTATTTATATGTCACAGATGAAAAAGGGGATATGGTCACAGCGGTTAATGATATGAAAATTACAGAAAATATTACTCCTAAATTCTTGGAGAGGCGTATAAACTTTATTAACGGAGCATCTATTTGTGTGCTTGATGGGAATATTCCAAAAGAATCTATCGAGTGGCTTGCGAACCACTGTACTGTACCGATTTTTGCAGATCCGGTTTCTATTGCCAAAGTAAACAGATTTGAAAATATTTTAGATAAGATTGATACTTTTAAACCAAATGAATTAGAAGCAAGTGTTTTATCTGGAGTAAAAATTGTTGATACTGAAAGCGCTAAAGAAGCCGCCAGAGTTTTACATCAAAAAGGAGTAAAGAATGTCTTTATATCTTTAGGAGCAAATGGAATTTTGTGTTCAAGAGAAGGAGAAGTCGATTGTATTCCAATTTTAAATTCACATGTAGTGAGCGTAAATGGAGCCGGTGATTGTAATATGGCGACGATTACATGGGCACGTTTTCAGTATAATAATACAATGCCGTTAAAAAGAGTAGGGATGTTGACCCAGGCAGCAGCTAGTTTAACTGTGGAAGTTACTCAGTCG
>JANZQE010000510.1:0-2727 GCA_038040705.1 Clostridium sp.
CACACAAAATAAAAATTTTTTGAAGCTTTATTTTATCGTTTCTAGCAAAAATAAACACTGAAAGGATTCCTGCTATAGGTAAACACAATATATTGGTAAACACAACAGGTTTTAAAAAATATAAATAACTTTGATTCTTTATAACAAAAAGTATTATTAACGCTATGTATCTACATGTCATTAGGATTAAGACCATAGCACTTATTACCTTGATTCTTTTAGGCGCATAAAATAAATTAGAAATTATACCTTGATATAATAAAAGAAACATCACTAACAGCATTAAAAAATATATACTCACTAATATACTCTCCTTAAAATTCCTACTGTTAATATTTATTAATTTAAATTTAATAATATGCATGATTTATACTTTATAAATTAAATAGTTCGCTATATTTTAGATCCAAGTACTGATATTCCACCTTTTTCACATTCTATGATAAGTGGAAAATCTGGTCCTCTTTCTCCGTCTATATCTGTAACAATATCTTCATAGCATTCTACTTCTAACCTATTAGTCTTAAAATAAACAATACCATCTACATTCTCTAGATATTCATTTCTTAACATTTTAATAAAAATATTTATTATATTCTTCATAATACCAGCTTTAATTATAATTACATCCAAAAGCCCGTCGTCTATCTTAGCTTTGTACGCAAATTTTAAATTTCCTGCTGTTTGTCCATTAAATACTAACATTAGGTACATGTCTCCATCAAAGCAATCCTTGTCTGATGTAACTTTTATTTTAAGTCTCCTAAAATTAGGTAATTGCTCAAAACCTTTTACATAGTATGCCAGTTTTCCTATAGTGTTTTTTAAATTCATATCTGTTTTTTGTGATACATCTGTAAATAGGCCCATACTGGCTACATTCATAAAATATTTATGGTTTATTTTTCCTATGTCTACTTTTTTTACTTCACTTTTTAAAATTTGGTTACAAGCCTCTTCAACATCTAAAGGCATTCCGATATACCTAGCGAAATCATTTGCAGTACCTGTAGGAATGATTGCAATTGGTAAATTGATTCTTTTTTCTTTCATAACATTTATTACACTATCTATTGTTCCATCTCCACCAGCTATTAAAATATATCTATAGCTTTTATCTATATCAAAAAAAGCAGTTGATAATGGATTTTCGTAGCATATTCTATGTGGAACTATTACACAATCGTGTTTTTGATGAATCATTATTATTTTATCTAAATCAGATCCTATAGTATTCTCCCCAGAGTATGGATTATAAATAAATTTCACCTTATACATTCGATTTTCTCCTATTTGCTTATTATGTTTATTAATTTATCTATAATCATTATACATTTTTAAATACAAATCCACAAGATTCACTTTTCCTATGGATTTACATATTTCTTCTAAATATTGTGAATACAAGGTATAGATATTTCACTTAATGCAGCGCTAGCCTCTTTATGAAGATTTGGCTCTATCGCAAAGTCTCCTAGTGAAATCATTCCAACTAATTCATTATTTGAAACTATAGGAAGTCTTCTTATTTGTCTTTCACTCATAATCCTAGCAGCGTCATCTGCATTTATGTTTACATCTCCGAGAACTGGATTTGAGGTCATTATTTCTCTAACTTTTTGCATTTTCATGTCTGAACCTTCTGCAACACACCTCATGATTATATCCCTATCTGTTAATATTCCAACTACTTTGTCCTCTGACCTTACTGGAATTGATCCTATATTATGTTCCCTCATAAGCATAGCTGCGTGCTCCACGGTATCCTCTACAGATAAACTTATAACGTCTTTACTCATTATTTCAGAGATTTTCATTTTAAAATCCTCCTTTTTATTTTTTATTTATTGCAGGTAACAACTATTCCTGTTTTTATTTTAACCATAAAGAAAAAATAATATTAATATTTTTTCTTTATGATGTATAATTAAGAAGACAATTTTATTATTTTAGGAGTGATGTATATTGAAAAAATCTTATCTACCAAATATTATTACCTTCGGAAACTTAATTTTCGGCTTATTATCCTTAATAATGACTTTTGAAGGTAAGTATAAACTTTCTATAATTTTTATACTATTAGCTGGCATTATGGATAGGTACGATGGTAAGGCCGCTCGTTTTTTACAAGTATCTAGTAGTTTCGGAAAAGAATTAGATTCATTAGCAGACTTAATATCCTTTGGCGTTGCCCCTTCACTCCTCATATTTAATTTATACAACTTCATATCTTTAGGATATTTAGGATATATTTGCTTCCTAATTTTCCCTTTAGCTGGCGCATTTAGACTAGCCCTGTATAATTGCACTAAATTTGATAATATTTATACAGGCATCCCTATTACACTAGCCGGAATGCTCGTGGCATTATACGCTCTAATAACTTTAAATTCACCGCCTAATTTTCCACTTACTATTATTATAATGCTTATACTTTCTTATCTTATGATAAGTAAATTCAAGCTAAAAAAAGTGTGAGAAATCATTCTCACACTTTTTTAGTCTCTTAACTTCAAATCTTCGTCAATTTCTGTTTCTATATAGTCTATTTGAAGCTTATATTTCATAATGTCAGTTTTCATTGTGCAGTAAGACATATAGCTATATGAGGCACCATCTAATACCTTTATTACTTCATCTATAATATCCCCTAAATTGTCAGCTCTTTTAAGTGCATCCTTAACATCACTCTTTTTAGAAAGCGCAATCTTGTTTAGCTCATCCGCT
>JANZQE010000511.1:0-12620 GCA_038040705.1 Clostridium sp.
ACTCCAGAAAAGCTTAAAATATTTAAACGTAATAAATCTTCAAAATTATCTGAAGTAGTTTCTCGTCTTTCTTTCTCTCCCATCCATGGTTTTATTAAAGACATTTCTATTATGTTATTAATAATATTGTATAAAAAAAAAAATAATATATACACTCGTTTTGAAAAAGTTATTGTTAATAAATAAATTTATTTGAATAAAAAAAAGTTAAAAAATTGTAATATTCTTACCTGTATATCCTGTATATCCTGTATATCCTGTATATATCCTGACCCAAATAAAGAAATAATAGAAGAGCTTTAAGCAAATCCAGTAGTTAAAATTCCCTCAACAGCTTCAACTTCTTGAAGGGCTCTTCCGTAAATTCTAACAGTTCCTTCTTCGGAACCAGTAAGAATAGCAGCACGTTTGGTTTCTAAAAAGACGGAACTCAAGATGGAGTGATTAATATGACCAGATGGTTGAATAGATTCTGGAAATTGAGCAAAGCAATAATTGTAGATAAATCTTTGTGGAGTTTTGTAGTGATGTTTGTATGGAATGTGAACTCTAAAGGTAAGAGAATCATTGTCGATCAATTCTTTGTTATGGATCTTGATTCTGTGATCACTTAACAATTCAGTTTCAGCACTTCCGAATCCATAACTGTATTTGAACAAGTAATTACCAGTACCGGTATTTGATTCACGATAGACATTCAAAGATGGAACCCAAATATATTCCGTATGAGCAAGTGTAAATGAATCCAACTTGGTGGAATCATAACTAGCAGCAGCAGAAGTGGTCCAAGTGAATGTACTAGATTCTAATTGTTGAAGAGTGTGGACGAAATAAACATGAGGTTGCTCGTATAAATTTCTTCGTTCGTTTTCATCTAAAGAAACATAATCGATGAAAAATTTAGCGCTTGTAAACGTTGGGGTAACAGCCAATGAGGTAGCGGAATTATCGGTTTTGATACATTTAACAGCTTCTTGAAATTTAATTTGAAATTTAACCTTGGTTCGCTCTAAAGCAACAACTGGTACAGCCAAACCTGGGTGTTCAAAATAAAATCGTAATGGGGTAATGTAAGTTCTAGCAGCTGAGGCGTTACCGGCAACAACAGCAATTCTATCATCAGTTCCATATTTTCCGACCAATTCATTGAATCCATTATCTTTCTTTTCAAATAATTCACTGTAGAGTTCTAAATATTCTCCGTATATTTTATCAATTACACCATTGTTAGTTCCAAAGGTAGCCCAATCAATCAATTGATTACCAACTGAATTAACCCATCCGATTAAAGCAGAACTGGTTACATTAGCCGTAGTAAGTGCTGGTAACACAATTTGAGTGTGAACACCTCTGATTAAATCAGCAGATCTGTCAACATCAATAGTGACAGTCTTTGAGAAATCAGCGTTACCGGAAATAGCTTGTTCAGCTTGATCAAGAGCGAATCTGTGAAAAAGCTTATGCTTATACCTCCAGTAGGATAATTTAGGTTGTCTACTTTCAAGACGACCAGTTAATTTGATATCGATATTTCCAAATGCGGATATGATGTTTACAGCAGCTGCAGACATGTTAGATTAATTAGTATTTAATATATAATAGAAAATAAAAAGTTTTTTGGACATTTTTTAGACTAGAAAAAAGAATTTATTGAAAACACCGTTACAATGAACTATCAAAAATTTCAATATCATTTTGTTTGATTTAAATCTAGTAAAGTTCTATCTACACGATCATCATTATGTTCATATATTTCTTGATGAACTTGATAAAACAACAACATCATCATATTAGTAGCAGCATGAGCAAGATGATAATGACCAGATTCTGGGTCAACATTTTCATTACGTTCAAATGCTGCAGCATGTCTTTTATATGCCCCAATCAATGAAGAATAATCAATACCTTGCATCCAATCATTAACAGCATATTTTTCAGCACCAAATGTAAATATTTTTGCAATTTCTTCTAGAGATTCTGAAGGTACAAGATCCATTCTATTTTTTCCGTTCGTATCTTTCATTTTTTTATAATATTTGACAATTTTTAATAATTTTCAATAATTTTTGAAACCTTTTATACTTATCCAATAATAAATTTACCCAATAATATACCCATAGAATTAAACACTATATCTTTACTTGATCCTGACCACCATTCAGCATATTCAACATCATCACTGCTTCTAGTTGTTTGATGTTTCGACTTTGTAATGACATTTATTGCAACTTCTATAATCTCCCATAATACCCCTAATGAGAACAATAAAAATCTATGTTGTGGCCAAATTATGGAATATATTGTAAATGCTACAAAATGACTTAATGGCCAAGCTGAACAACAATTTTTAGTTATTGGTAAATCTATTAATTTCTTATTCATAAAATCATACTTGTACATTTCTTTAGAACCATATTTACTACTTAAAATAGCGAAATAAATTATTATACCTAACGCATTAGCCCCCAATACAAGAAAAACCTGTAATATACTGTTCATTATAATAATATTATCCATTTAAATAAATTTAAATAATTTCCTATAATTTCCTATAATTTCCTATAATTCATAAATATATTTGATTCCATATTTCAGCTCTCTAGTTTCTAAATCTACCCAACAAGGTACATATTTTGGTTTCTTTATATGAAACGTCTCCATTGCATCTTTCACTTCTAAAATCTTGAAATAATCAGTATATTGACCTAATCGATATAATTGTTTCTTACAAGAGTGACTATTTTTTTTAACGACTAATAACCATTTATCACCTTTTGATTTATAAAATGAATGTTCATTCTTTGTGCGATAATATGTCATACATAATGTCAATAAAATAAATAAAGCCAATAAAATCATTATATATTGTTTATATATTATTTATTAATAAAAAAAATTAAAAAGGTTATTTAAGCAGATGTAAAAGCAGCTGTAGTGGCTGTACTACCAATACCATAAAATTGAGTTCCATCGGATATAAGAGTGAAAGAATCACCAGCAAGAAGAGCAGCAGCTGCAGTAATAACAGTAGAAGTTGCACCAGCAAGTTTTCCTAAAGTAGAAAAGACAATATTTGAAGTGGTAGTAAATGTGGAATCAGCAAGAGCATCAGAAAAAATGACCCTAATATGCCATCCCGATCCAGCAGCACCGGCAGTTGGGAGAAGATGACCAGTAGTAGTAGCAACATCATTACAGATAAATGTTTTTCCTGAATCGTTAACATCAAATGTTTTGATGGTAGCAGCAGTCATTGATTCTACATTGGCAATGGTCGTTTCGAAAATACCTTTAACGGCATTACAGACGTTTAAATCGACAGATGGTTTATGTGTTGCAGACATTTTGTATAATATAATTTTAATATAAGTAAATAAATTAAAAAATTTTTCTAAATATTTTTATAAAAGAAGAAAATAAATTTAAAATATAATATAAAAAAAAATGAAAAATCATAACTTGACTGTAAATGTTAATGAATTACCAGAAACATATAGTGGTGTTGATATAAATTTATTCAATTATAGGAACCCGTATTATAATATTGGAACAGTATGTAATACTTGTCGCCATGAGTTTAATACTACATGTGTATTACATTATTCTTTTGGAAAAGCTTGTCATCATTGTATTGTAAAATCTAATCATGAACGTACTACATGTTTCGAATCTTGTAGGAATAAATTTCAATGGTTACAAGTTTCGAATCTTGATCGATATATGGATTTTATTTATAATTATAATGAAATAGTATAGTATATTATAGTATATTATAGTATAGTATATAAATAGATATGATTCATTAGATTAGATGACTCATTAAGACTATAAAAGAGATCATTTTTTTTAAAAAAATAAAATAAAAATAAAATAAAAATAAAATCAAAATCATAAAAATGAACACAATAAAATTTAAAAGAGTTATTTTAGAAAGTCCTTATAAAGGTAATATTCAACGAAATTTAGAATATGGAAGAAGAGCTCTTCGAGACTCTCTTTCAAGAGGGGAAGCACCTATTGCATCTCATTTACTTTATACACAAGAAGGTGTATTAAATGATGATATACAAGATGAACGAAAATGGGGTATCGACGCTGGATTATCATGGAAGGAAGTTGCAGATATTCATGTATTTTATATTGATTATGGTATATCACAAGGGATGACGTATGGTATGGACTATGCAAAATCACATAATATTATTATCGAGATGAGAAAAATTGGGGAGAATACTTCTATAAATAATCAAAAAAATTAAATACTATAATATAGTATATTATAACCATTCGTTGGATAATTCATTGTATATAGAATGTTCCGAATGTTCCGAATAATCAAATATATCATCATTGTCGAGATAGAATGTATTATTTTTAGGATGCATTGATGATATTATTCTTTGTGAATATTTTTTAAATTTGTATACTGTATTTACCCATTGATAATAAAAATTTTCATTAGTTACTAAATGTGAAACTGTATTAATCCTAATATTTATTGCATTTAAAAGTATGTTACTATAATCAAAATAATCTTTATCGTTATCACATGCATTACCACATAAATCGTGATAGAATTCAACTTTATTAGTATAATGTATAATATCTTCCTTCAAATCTAAATAACTCATTATACTTATAATGTATATAAAAAAATTAAAATTCATAACCACCCAAATCAGAAGAACTATCAAAAGATGCTTCTGTTCCAAATCCTTCGAATTGTGCTGGACCCTGTTGTCCAAATCCATCAATTGGTAAAGCTCCTTCACCGAATAATCCTCCTCCTTGTCCCATTAAATTATTCTTATTCACATACTCTAGTGTGTAATATGTTCCTACAGCTACTAGAAATCCCCAGAATAAACCTGAAAATAAAACACGGTATTGTTTAAACAAAGATGTCTCACTGTCAACTTTTTTATATTTGAATATGTAAGCACTAGCAAACGCTAACCATACTACACCAGCTGTTACAATTGAATAATTCATAATTTATTTATTTATATTTATATAATTAATGAAAATAAAAAATATTTTTTTTAAGTATTTTTAGATTTCAATATTTTTTTTAATAACTTTATGGTAATTTTTCAGTAAAGTATATTGAATTTCTGACAATTCTTTATTCTTCAAAAATGATGCCAAGGCAACAAATATTATATCCTTTGAAAACTCCTTATAAAATAATTTAATACACTTGAATTTTTCTAGATTTTTTTCAACTATTTTTGAACTTATTGATACTTCTCCCATTAATGAATTAAGTTTATCCCAATCAATGGGTAATGGTCCAGATATTTTTTCGATATCTTTTTTAATTTTAATAACTAATTCTACATCCAATTGACAATCGCTTAATAAATTTAAATGATCATTACATAATATACATAATTTATTCATTATATTATTTATTATTATTAGAAAAATAATTTCTAATGAATAATTAAAAAAATGTCAAATATCAAAGATTTATCTCGAGAATATAAGCAATGTTGTGAAGCACTTGAGGATGGTAATAAGAAAATATCAGTTATTAGAAAGGCTAAGAAACAACTAGAAGAAAAATTAATTTCTATAATGACTCAACATGATAAAAAATCTGTTCCTTTTGAAAATGAAGGATGGAGGGTGTTGAAACAAGATGTAAAAAAGAGAAAAACTGTTGGTAAAAATGTAATTAAAAGTACATTTGAAACAAGAATACCTAAAGAAGAATTTGATCTATTATGGAATGATTTATATTCTGATGAAGGATCTCAATATGATTCAAAATTGGTAGTTGATTTTTATGATGAAAAAAAGAAAAAGTAAAGTTAGAAACCCCTACGTGATCTAAAACCCCTAGCTCTAACCATTATTAAAAATTTCGAATGATTAGATAAAAATGGATCACATTCAATAAGATAATCTTTCCAAAAATTATGTTTATACCCTGCGTTTGATTCTGAAATTACCATAATTCGATCACATGAACGTGGATATATATGTATTTTATTGTAAAAATGGTTATGGTATATACGTTTTTGATCTAATGTAATTGATGTATGTAAATCTCTACTTCTTGTATTTAAAACCACACTTGTAATACGTGGACTCCTACGTATTATTAATGGATCTAACCATTTAGGATGAAACCGTATGAAACGTTGACTTAAGTGAAGTTGAGCTTTTAAAAATTTACTAGATTTATTACAAAATGAATCAACAATAACCCATAATTCAATTGGTAATTTATTTAATATTTCTTGTGGTAATAAATCGATTTTATTCAGTTTCACTTTCATCAGAATAACAAAAATAATATTCTTTTCGTTCAAAAAAAACATCACCCATTATATATTTATTAATTTCTTTAGTAACGTCATTACCTTCACTATCCATTATAAGCATAGGCATTCTCGTTGTATTGTTTAGTTGACATGATGAATTGCTATAGTAATGAATAATTTCGGAACCTCGATCATCCTGATAATATATATTCCATACATTGAGAGAATCATTCCAATTATATCTTGTTCGTGCCCCAGATTCAGTAATACACATAAATTTCAAATCATTTATATATGGGATAATGCTATTTTTCAATATACCATATATATTGAAAAAATGAAATGTAGTATGTCTAATAATATATTTAATAATATTTAAAAATAATTTTCTTATAAAATCTATAAAAAATATATTCATAATGATTGAAATTGGATTAATTATATCAGGGTTAAGTTTAATAGTTAGTGGTTTGATTTTATATTTTATTTATTTTAACATTCTTCCTTTTATAAGTGATTTTAAAAATAGACCAACCGAACAACAGTACGAAGACGAATACGAGGAAGAAGAAGAAGTTGAACCTACAGAAGAACCATACGAAGACGAATATGAGGATGGTGTGCAACCAATTGTATAATAATAACAGTTTCTCGATTTAATGATTATTGAAATTATTTTTTTATTTTTATACATGATATTAAAATACAGATATCAATGAATAATCAATCCCAACACACTGTACAAACATTTGTTCCTCGAGTTCGTAGACCATTTATAACTAATGCACATAAATATCCACAACTTCAGATTGCTGGTAATGTTGCGTTTGATAATCGTCCTCTTCCAAATCGTCCATTAACTTCAACAACTGGTGTTTCCATTCAACGATCTACTGTCATTCCACCACAACATCAACCTCATTTAAAATTTTAGGATATTCCAAAATAATAAAATTTTTTTATAATATATAATATAATATATAATATAAACTATGATTACTACAATACTTTTATTGATCACAATGATTTTAATTATATCATGCAAATGCTCGAATAATACACATGATGAAACATTTGAACAACAGAAACCAATATTGCATGGTCTATTATCACATGATGCCAAAAATACTATTACTGCATATGAGAAAGGATTAGCTAATTATAAAACTCTGTATAAAAGCAACACTGTTTTAGCAAATTATTAAAATAAAATAAAATTAAAATATAAAACAATTTAAATCAATCTAAACAATGTCAACACTACTTTTCTCCGCAACTACCTTTCCAAGAGATCGTATTAGAATGGGTCCACCTAAACAATCCAAAGGTGGTAATTCTAAATTTACCGTCTCTCATCGTTATTATAATATCGATGGTAAAACTGAGAGAATTTTTATCCAAACACCAGAATTACCTGTATTGGGAATGAAGTTTTGGCCCTCTGATAATCCTTCACCAAACTATGAAGGTCAATGGTCTTTATCTATGAAATTTCCAAATATTGATTCTAAGGCATATATTGAAAATAATGTTATTCAAGCCAAGGAAGGATGTACATTATTAGTGAATGAATTGGAATTTTTCGAATGGTGTGTATGGTTTGATTCATATTCGAAAACAACTATTAGTGCCGGTAATCCACGATTTTCATACAAGGACTTTATCAGTATCAAGGTTCAAACGAATGATGCTGGTGATTTAATCCCTGGAAAATATTGGGACCCATCTATTTCATTTCGTGTATCTGGATCTTCCACTGTTGCAAAATTGAATAGCACTAATACTATTACTGGAGAGAAGTTGAAAACTATGTCTGAAGGACTTAACATGAATCATCTTATTAGAGCTAATATTTGTATTTGGAGATGTTATACGAAATCCAGTGAAGGTGGTCCAACTTCTTTATGTGATCGAGTTATTTTAGGTCCTCCTCCTAATACTGAAACACCTAGTCCTGATGGTATAGTTGATGATGATGGTACTTTTCGTGAACATGTTATTGATAATTCTGATGCAATCTTTACTGAAAATATGGTTCAACAACCAACTTTTGTTAATGTCTAGAGTTTTTTATTTTGGGGGGATTATTATTTTTATTTTTTATTAGTTTATATATTATTGAATCGCAATGTTATTAAATAAAATTCGTTTTGCAGTAAAATTTGACAAGAGAGGAAAAGTAATATCATCTAATAAAGATGCAATAATACCAGATCTTGGAACAATTATTTTAGCTGGAAAAACTAAAGCAGGTAAAAGTACTATAGCTCGAGATATTCTATATGCGAAAAGACGTTTATACTCTTATCTTTATGTAATTTCAGGATCTGAAGGTGTGAATAGAGATTATTGTAAACATACTCCAAAAAGATTAATATTTTCTAAATTTAATGAAGAATCTATAAAAAAAATATTCAAGGAACAATCCAAGGCATTTAGAAAGTATGGACAAAAAATAGCAATGGTATTTGACGATAGTACAAATGATAAAAAATTTTTAAAAAATCCTTGGTTTCTGAAACTTATTCAACAAGGTAGACAATACGGAATTCTTCTTATTCTATGCACACAATATTTAATGTCTATTCCAAAAGAAACTAGAAAGAATGCAGAATTTATTTCATTTTGCACAGAAAAAAGCATCAAGTCACGTAAAGATTTATTTAATGATTATTTTGGATTTTTTGAACATTTTAGAGATTTTGATGATGTATTTAAAAAATATACAAAGAAACATCAATTTGTTTTTATTAATTTGCAAGCTTCGGGTTATGAACCCAAAAATTGTATGTATCATTATATGAGTAATAGTGTTGTAAATGACAAATATAGTAGATCATTCAAAATAGGTAGTAGTGAATTATGGCATAAGGCCAGAAAGGTCACTGGAATGAGAACATAAATCTGTCAATACTGCATAATTGTCTATCATTTCAATATGATTAATCAATGTAAACACAAGACTCATGAATGATATAATCAATGCACATGCAGAAATTATTGGAAAGTAGTGATCATCTACATCATACATTTCAGACATTTCGGATGAGCTTTCGGAACTTTCGGAGCTAGTGTCACTGGATTCAATATCTATGATTTTCTTAGAATAAAAGTTTGAAAAAACACGTCTATTATTATTTAATAATTGTGTAATAATTTTTGGGGATTTCATTTTTTTTAATGATAATATTTTATTTAATCATTCATATTTATATTATATTATTCAGAATGTTTCAGAATGTTTCAGAATATTTCAGAATGTTTCAGGAGATTCAGAATATTTCAGGAGATTCAGAATATTTTTTAAATTGCTCCTACTCTTTCAAATATAAACCAAGATCTATCTTCATTTTGTTTAAGAGTAACAACTTGAGCTGTATTAGCATCACCTATTTTAAATTCTAGATCGTGACCTGTATCTGTTATTTTTATAATATCATTGGATGAAAGTTGTTTGTAATTTCCGGATTCAGATGCTACACTCCCTATAACGTTAGATACCCGAACAGAATTTACAAAAGTACTCACCTGGAACCAATCTCCAGCATTAGCTGATGTTACTTGAACCCTACAATTTACAGATACTCTATAATATCCTGTTGATGTTACATTAAAAACACCAGCACTCTCAGTTATCCAAGCTGTATTGCCATTAACACTCCCTTTAATCCAACTTTGTGTTAAACCTGTTATTAATGATTCTGATCCAGTAAAAGTTTTGTCCGCATCTACATACCATCTAGCGGCTGCTAAATTTCCTACAATATCCAAATCTCCTGTAATTATTACATCATCATCTATTGTATGACTCATTTTTCGATATTTTTATAATTTTTTTTATTTTTTTTAAGTTCCGTTTCTCTCATTTAGCTTTTTTTATTTTTAAAATTCCGTTATATCCAAAACTGCTTGTAAATCGGTTCTTCCACCTGCATCCCCAATAGCATGAGTACTTGTACCTCCAAAAAACAATCCTACTTCAAACCACTCAGTATCGAGTAATCTAATAGTTCCTGACATATATATTCTTGCATTATCACTATCAAAGCTATGAATATAATAAATCATTTCAGTATATCCGTGTACAGTAGATGCACTTATACCAGTTCCTGAAATATTAGGGGACATATAAACCTCGATAATTTCTCCGGAAGCCATTACGCCAGGATAAACTCTAAAATTAACTAAATAAGTTTTTGTATATCCAGAATTATTTGTAAATCTATTTGAAGCCCAT
Organism: Clostridium sp.; assembly: GCA_038040705.1. Taxonomy (GTDB): domain Bacteria; phylum Bacillota; class Clostridia; order Clostridiales; family Clostridiaceae; genus Clostridium_AD. Next base: position 10,510 of record JANZQE010000511.1, read on the forward strand.
TCATTTTGTGTATCATATATTTCAGTATCTAAAATAACAGCAACACTAGTTGCACCAGCTGTAAATGTTTGAGTTGCAGTGTTATAAGCTCTCACATGTGATCGACCAGCAGCGTCAAATCTTCCATCAACTGTCAAATCTCCTGTAATTATTACATCATCATCTATTGTATGACTCATTTTTCGATATTTTTATAATTTTTTTTATTTTTTTTTAAGTTCCGTTTCTCTCATTTAGCTTTTTAAGTTTATTCTTATAATTATAAAAAAATATTACTTATTAATTTAAGATTAATATTTACGTTTTTTTTTATTTATTAAATAATTACAAAGAAGGATATTTTCATAGTATCATCCAAAGCTACACCCCCGTTGTTACGTACCCTAATGATGAAGGAACCACTTGAAACGGATCTAACTAAAGCATATGGCGACCCTGAACCATCGAACTGCGTTGATAGAATTATCCCACTACTGGATGTTACTGTAGTATTATTAACTGTAAAATTGGCGGATGATCCTCCGGCAAGCGTTGAAGATACAGTTGTAATTACACCAACACAATTATTGACAGTAACACTTGTTGTTATACTTGTTATCTGGGTTACCGAACCAGCATTAGTAAATGTCAAACATCCATCTACTGTCAAATCTCCTGTAATTATTACATCATCATCTATTGTATGACTCATTTTATTAATATTATAATTTTTTTATTTTTTTTTAAGTTCCGTTTCTCTCATTTAGCTTTTTAATCATATCTTCAAAATTCATTTTTTCCAACCCTTGATCTCTTTTTTGTTGTTTTATTTCATCTTTTGTATAATTTGGAGTTGACCAATCAATATGTAACACATGTTTATTTTTTGTTTTTTTTACATTAAAACGTTTTACTACTAATATTTTAATAATTTTATCAACAATTTTTGACACATCAAAAATTGGTGTACCATAAAACATTTGTGGTATTTCACAATAACAATGTGTTTCACCCCGAGCATCTACACCTTGAATATAATTAAGCATAATATTACATATACAATTTATATCGTCTTGATATTTATAAACCATTGATCCCAATACTTATTCTGATTTTTTTATATTTTTAAAATTTGCATCAAATTCTTCTTCATTAAATTCATCACCAGATGATCCATAGTCAGACTCAGTAACTTCATCATTGATAAATAATTCATCCTCTGAATCAGTTTCATAATTAGACTCAGTATCTGTACTACCAATGTCTTCACCTCCATCATCGTCATCATTATTATTTTCTTCAGACATTTCATCAATATAGAAACATCTATCACTCACAACATAGCTAATATTATACCATTTATTTTTCAATGGAACTTGGAATGATTTTGATTGAAACGATGTTGTATCGTGATCCACAATCAATTCATCATCTACAGAAATAATATATCGTTTTTCTTTTATATATTGTCCAATTATGTCGTCGAAAAGCATTTTTATGATAATATATTATAAATATTAAAATAAATTATTTTTTAAATAATAATAATTCTGAAATAATTTTAATAATGGAAGTAATAATTATTGCATTAGTTGGAATATTTTGTATTAAAATTTATTTATGTAGAAAAAAGACTAAAACTATGTTAGCTTTAAAAAAAAATAAGGTCCGAAAAAACCAAATTTCATCATTATAATTTATTTGAATAAAAAAACTATTTATACAAAAAAACTTAGACTAAAACTTATATCCCCTGCTGTTCCAAAATCATTAGCAACTAAAGCAACTGGTGTACTCCCAGAAACTAATCTCCAAAATTCTAATTTATTATCACCATTTTCTGCAACCAATACCATTTGTGTACTAAATGTAACATTACTTGTATATCCAATACTTGCTGATACATCTGCATTCCCAACTGTTGCCGGTAAATCTATAACAATTGGTTCTGTTGTTAAACTATTCTTTCCTGTCCAAGCAATATTTCCATTAATCCAATATTGTTGACCCAATTTAGTATATTCTCCAGTTTCAGTAATCCCAGTAAAATCTGTAGATCCATCACCAATTGCAACAGTCCAAGTACCATTCTCAATACTTCCAGGATATGAAAAAGTTGTTCCAGAAACTGA
>JANZQE010000512.1:0-2865 GCA_038040705.1 Clostridium sp.
AATTCAGCAAAAGCTATATAAAATGCTTCTTTAGCCTCACTATACAAAATCTCTTTTGCGTTTAATTCTTCTTCAGCTAATTTTATAGCTTCCTCATCCTTAGATTTTTCAGCTTTTTTCATAGCAACCTTTACTGCTTGATACTCTTGTCTTGCTGTATTTAACTCATGTCTTTTTTCTACCATGTTAGCAACTGCTGCTTTTTTAGCTAATTGTAATTCAGTTTTTTCTATTTTAGGTTCCTCTATTTTAGGCTCTTCTATTGCAGGCTCTTCTATTGCAGGCTCTTCTATTAAACCAGCTGCTTTAGTTATCAAATTGTTAAATTGTTCCATTGCGCTTGTTGCCAACTCATACTTTTCTTCTTTAGTCATAGTTTCACTTTCAGCTAATCTTTCATCTGTTATTTGTGAAATTATTTCCATTTTCTTTTCATCATCAAAGGTTAAAAACAATCTAAAATTATCAAAGGCCTTATCAAGTATGTAGAAAATACTATCCGGTAAAATTCCTGCATCTTCTTGTACAGTTTCTGATATAACTGTTGCTTCATTAACTTCAGTATTACTTGAATTTTCAACACCTGTTGCGAACACCCTCATATTTAAACTTAATGTAAATGCTACGGCTGCAACTAAAATAGCTACTCTTTTCATATTTATTCCTCCTCTAATTGTTTTATATATATAGCAATAAAAATTATTGTTCCATATTTTTCCCATTTCACTTATACATACGAATCATAATAATATTTATTAGAGGGGTTTTTTATTTTTCTTTAATTTTTTTTTAATTATTAAGTAAAAAATATATTTCTTTCTTTTCCCTCTTAACATTGATAGTATTTACGTATACATAATTATAAGGGGTGTACAAATGAACTTGAAACTTCTTTTTCATAAAAATAAAAAAACAATCCCTAGTTTAAATGAAGAACATAGTTTTAATATAAATTCACTATCCCCCCAAAATCGAAGTGATTTTATTGAAGCTAATAAAGGATTTGTTTATTCGACTACAAGTAAACTATGTAAAAGACCTTTAAACTGGGAAAATGATGAAGAACTTAGCATTGCACTTATGGCTTTTAACATAGCCTGTGACAAATATGATAAAACTAAAGGCAATTTTTATGGTTTCGGAAAAGTTATTATTAAAAATGCACTTATAGATTCTTTTAGAAAAAATAAAAATTTGCCTAATCTAATGTTTGAGAATAATGACGTTAATGTAGATTACATAGATGGAAAAAATTCTATTAATAATTATGAAATTAAAATGGAAAATCAATTTAGAGTTGATGAAATATGTTTATTTTCCAAGGAATTATTAAAATATAAAATCGATTTTAATTCCCTTATTAGTTTATCCCCATCTCACAAGGATACAAGAAACAACTTATTAAACGTTGCTTTTTTATGCGCTAGAGATGAGATGAGTCAATATTAGGCCATATCAAGACTAAAAGAAGACTACCAACTAAAGAAATAATATTATTAACTGCCTCCAATAGAAAACTCATTGAAAAATGGCGTATATATATAATTTCTTTAATATTAATACTTACGAATCCAGAATATGTGTATTTAAAATCATATTTAAATATAAAAGAGGGTGAACTAAATGATTAAAACAGGCATTGTAATAAGCATTATGAATGGTAAAGCTGGTATTATGACAGACCGTGGAGAGTTCGTATATATAAAATCTAATAAAATATTACCTAAGATAGGCGAAATCCATACAGGACAATTATGTAGAAAAACCTTGTCTCTTTACAGGTATGTGATAACTGCTGCTTCACTAATGTTTATATTTATTTCTAGTATAGGCGCACATGCCTACTATAAGCCCATTACAACTATAGTTCTTAGTATTAATCCTTCCGTTTCTCTAGAAGCTAACAGATGGGATAAACTTATTAGTTCAAAAGCACTAAATTCAGATGGCTCCCAAATACTTAATAATATTAAAATAAAAAATAAATCTATAGATGATGGTCTAGAGCTTTTACTTAAAGAAGCTAAAATCGAAAACTTTATAAATGATAAATATATAACTGATAAAAAAGTTATCAATGTAAATATTAAAAGTAAAGAAGGCCGAACTATAGATGTTTCTAATTTCAAAAAAGTTATCGACAATAATAATTTGAACTTTAAAATTAGTGCCTCTTCAAATAATAATGATAATGATAAAATAGAAATTATAGCTAATAATAATAAGATAAATACTAACGACTTAATTCCTAATAATAAAAAAGAGATCCCTAATAAAAAATCAAATAATAACAGTAAATCCATTAAAAAACCTTCTGTAGATATTAACACAAATATAATCAAGAATAAACCCTCTAAAAGTAAAAAAGAGAGTAAAGAAAAAATTAAAAAAAGCACTGAACCCTCTATAAACAACAAACAAAATAAAACAAACAAAGATATACCACTAAAAAACTATAATTCTAATAATAATAAAAATTCTTCAACTATTAAAAACAAAAGCACTAAAAATGCTTTAGATGAATTTGTAGAAGATGGTGAAGATTAGCTAATAGAAATATAAAACATATATTCTATATATCTTTCAGTATTAAAAACCTCATATTTGTAAAAGATAATAACATAAAAAATAAAGAGGGAGGTCTTTAATATGCGTGAAGGATTAATTCCAACTATTTTAGGTTCCGTTGTAACTGCTGCAGGAGCATCTTTTTCAAAAAATAATATGAAAAAGAAAAATGTAATTCCTATGGTAGAGGCCGGAGTTATTGGTTTTGGGCTAGCACACATAGTTCTAGGTGCAATTGATTTAGTTGAACACAGAAGATGACTCCATCTTTAATCATTCTTATGTGAAATTGTGTTA
>JANZQE010000513.1:0-3024 GCA_038040705.1 Clostridium sp.
AATAATAGGAAAGAATTTTCCTATTGGTAAATTGCTTAATGGATTTGGAATTACATTAATATTTACATGGGCTGCTACAGTTATAGCTGCAACTGTAGTTGCTTTTCCTCTAATGTATAGGACGTGTGTAGGAGCTTTTCGTCAAATTGATGTTAATGTTCTTAATGCTGCTAGAACTCTTGGCGCCAGTGAGTGGAAAATATTTTGGACGGTAGCGGTTCCACTGGCCTGGCCTGGAATTGCGGCTGGTACAGTATTATCCTTTGCAAGGGCACTAGGAGAATTTGGGGCTACAATGATGATTGCTGGTAGCATTCCTGGTAAAACGGAGACCATTCCTATTGCAATATATTTTGATGTGATAGCTGGAGAAAACGGTAGTGCTGTAAAATGGGTTATACTAATATTTATAATATCATTAACAGTCATGGTAGCTAGTGACAAATGGGCTGAAAAGCAATCCTTTTTAGTATCTGCTGCAAGGAGGAAATGATAATGGGACTTGAAGTACATATTGAAAAGAAATTATCAGGCTTTGAGCTTAAAGTTGATTTTAAAGCGGATAATGATATTTTAGGATTTTTAGGCGCATCTGGATCAGGGAAAAGCATGACACTAAGTTGTATAGCAGGAATTGTTACCCCGGATAGAGGTAAAATAATTTTAAACGGTCGAGTGTTATTTGATTCGCAAAATAATATCGACATTCCCATTAGAGAAAGGAAAGTAGGATTTCTTTTTCAGAATTATGCGTTATTTCCTAATATGACGGTAGAGCAAAATATTGGTTTCGGACTGTCTAAAAATATTTCTAAAGATGATAGGACTTATAAAATTAATAAGAAAATCTTAGATTTACAACTTAGTGGCATGGAAAAAAGATTCCCCTATGAATTATCAGGAGGGCAAAAGCAAAGGGTCGCGCTTGCAAGAGCTCTTGTTGTAGAGCCTGAAATATTACTTCTTGATGAGCCTTTTTCGGCACTGGACGAACATCTTAAAAATACTATGGTTATACAACTTAAAGAGGATCTTTTAGAATTTAGGGGTACTTCAATTTTTGTAACACATAACATGGAAGAAGCATATCAGTTATGCAATAACGTAGTAATTATAGAGGATGGAAGTATTGATGCTATTGGTCATAAAGATGTTATATTTAATACCCCCCCAACACTTTGTGCTGCAAAACTTACAGGTTGTAAAAATATTTCAAAAGCCAGAAAAGTGGGAAATAATATAATAGAAGCTATTGACTGGGGATGTAGAATTACTTTTAACCATGAAATAGAGGATAACATTACAGATATCGGAATTAGAGCTCATTATATAGAAATTAACGAGGATGATGAAGATATAAATACTTTCAACTGCTGGGTTGTTTTTACTAGTGAGACTTTATTTAGAACACAAGTATACCTTAAATTCACGAAGATTATAGGAGATGAAAAAGATTATCAAATAATGTGGGATATGTCTAAGGAAGAGTGGGATTTAGTTAAAGGAAAACCTCTTCCATTAAAAATAAGAATAAAACCAGAGAGAATAATTTGTATTAAAAATAAACTAGCTGAGTAATTTTAGCTAGTTTATTTACTTGATATTAAAATAACATATGTGATTAATATGTATTGTATTAAATTATTAACACAATCATAATATACTGATGTAATCCTTGAATGTTAAAAGATAAACGATGAATTGAGGATAATTATTCATAAATAGTCTTGTAATTTTATAGTTTTTTATATATACTGTGGACATATCATAAAACGTAATATCGTAATAAAGCAATAATACGATGGTTAAAAACGAATAAACATTAAATTCTAAAATGTATTTGATATAATAAAAAAAGGATGTGCTGTAAATGTCAATAAACACTTATTTTATCCCAACAATAAACGCAATTGGTCAAGGTTCTGTTAATGAGGTTTGAAATCACATTAATTCATTAGGTGGTAACAAAGTGTTAATTGTTACAGATGCAATGCTAGTTAAATTAGGTATGGCAGAAAAGGTAAAAGGTATATTAGTAGAAGCTGGTCTAGAAGTAGTGATTTTTGATGGTGCTCAGCCAAACCCAACTGACCTCAATGTAGAGGCAGCTGTTAAAGTTTGGAAGGAAAATTCCTGTGATGCAATAGTATCACTAGGTGGAGGATCTTCTCATGATTGTGCTAAAGGTCTTGGACTTATAGCTGCTAATGGTGGCAATATTAAGGACTATGAGGGATTAGATAAATCAACAAAGCAATTTCCACCTTTCGTTGCAGTTAATACTACAGCAGGTACTGGATCAGAGATGACTCGTTTTTGTATAATTACAAATACTTCTCGTAAAGTTAAGATGGCTATAGTTGATTGGAGAGTAACACCAAATGTTTCGATTAATGATCCGGAACTCATGGTTGGTATGCCACCAGCACTTACTGCGGCTACTGGGATGGATGCCCTTACTCACTCTATAGAAGCCTATGTATCTAGTGCTGCGACTCCACTTACAGATTCTGCTGCATTAATGGCTATAAAACTTATATCTGAATACCTGCCTAAAGCAGTTGCAAACGGTACAAATATGGAAGCAAGAGAAAAAATGGCTTATGCTCAATTCTTAGGCGGTATGGCATTTAATAATGCAAGCCTTGGATATGTACATGCTATGGCACATCAACTAGGTGGATTCTATAACTTGCCTCATGGAGTATGTAATGCTATTTTACTTCCAATAGTATCTCAGTTTAATATTTTAGCTAGTGCAGAGAGATTCCAAGACATAGCTATTGCTATGGGGGAAAATGTAACTGGACTTTCTGTACATGATGCTGCTCAGGTTGCAATTAAATCAATTGTAACATTATCAAGATGCGTAGGTATTCCTACAGGACTTACAGAGCTCGGTGTTAAAGAAGAAGATTTCGAAGTGATGGCAACAAACGCTAAAAATGATGCGTGCCAATTTACAAATCCACGTCTTGCTACGCTAGAACAAGTGATTGAACTTTTCAGACAAGCATTGTAATC
>JANZQE010000514.1:0-4592 GCA_038040705.1 Clostridium sp.
AAGCCAAATAGACGACGTAGTATCTCACGAGAAAGTTCATTTAGATCAAATGAAACGGGGTGATTTAGATTACGACGACAATAACGTCTACTGGAAAGGTAAAACATATTCAAGAGCTGATATGGAAGAAGGGGCAAAGAACTTGCCTTGGGAAGCTGAAGCTTATAAAAACGCATAAAACAAAAATAATGAGTTCACCATTTCAAAGACAATTTACAGCAAAAACACCTTTTACAATAGAGGAAAATCCTACAAAAGAAAAGTTAGGTAGAGAAACAGGTTCTACTAAAACCACGGGAGATATATACAAAGGTAAAGAAACAACAACCACATATAATCAACCTGTAGAAACAACAAAGGCTGGAGACGAAGCATACGCAGCTTTATCGGATGAAGGTAAAAAAGCTCAAGACGAAAAATTCCTAAGTAATAGAACTAGAAAGAAATCTATAAAAACATCAGGTTTACAACCTCTTACTACTCCAGGAATAACAGCTGAATTACCTGACACAGGTAAGATTAAAGAGAACTTAGATCCAATAGAAAAGCTAAAATACTCTACAGCACATGGTCAAACATACGGTAACACGGGTGCTCACGCTAAAACAGGGTATTTACTAGGGTCTAGCGGAGCTGAGAGAGCAGGTTCAATGATAAAAACAGCAGGCTCAAGAGGTAGCACAGTTATTCAAGGAGTTAGAAAAAGCGGTGAATTAGTTGATGTTTTTAGTAAACAAAACGAAAGCATGGGAGGTAAAGGTTTGTCTAAAGGCTTAACCACAGCCGCAGAAGATGTTGCTGCTAAAAAGAAAAAGAAAAAATAATTGAAAAAAATTTGGGAATGGTTAAGCTTATAAAAACGCATAAAAAACAATGAAACAACCGAAAAAAAAATACTCATTTATCACCAAAGGAATATCTGGAGACATCGCTGGAGATTTTGCTAAAAAAACCAGTGAATCAGTTAAAAACCTGGATTCACAATTTAATTTTAGAGGTAAAGACGCTTTCAAAGGCTCTTTATCAAAAGGTCCAAATGCAACACCACAGGTTTCTTTTACAAAAGGAGAAGATAAAAAACTTCCTTATTTAAGTTCTAGATTCAAAACAGATACTAAAGTTGAGGATACATTAAAAAGAGAAGATAGATCTCAAACACACGCTTACGGAGCCAGCACCATAAGTCAAGATCGCAAAAGAAATCAAGATGCTCAACTTAGAAGATCAATTACAGGGGCACCCAAGTACCTTAAAAGTCAAGAGAAAGCAGCTAAAGAATCTTCTAAAATAGGTAAAAACCTACAGTCAGCTATGTCCTCAGGTGATGAAGCAACTTTAAAAAACGCTGTAACACAGGCAAATATTTCTACTCTTGCTGGAAGTCACAATTTAAAAAGAGATCCTGGTAAAGTTACAAACGATGCTTCATTTGCGAATAGATCTATGATAGACGCTTTTGATACTGCAAGAAAAGATGCTTCAGGAGCTCAAGATTTAGTAGATTACTCAAGAGGACTTAAAGGTAGAATAAACACTTTAAAAGCAGATTTATCTAAAACATTTGCGATGACATTTGATGAACGATCCGGAGCAAAATCAACTCCGCAGCCTACAGTAAAACCTAAATCAAATCCAACTAGAACTGCCCCTAGCTCACAAAACAGAACAGGAGTACGTGTACAAGAAGACTTTGACTAAAACTTAAGTAATTTGTGTAATAATATTAATATAACAATTAAATTTAATATTATGAAAAAATTATTTATAACACTATTTATTTTATTTACTACATTAACAACTCAAGCTCAGAAACAATTTGAAGGAGAGTGGGTTAGTAAAACTTCTTCATATGTAACTACTGTAATCGCTAGTGATTATGCTGTTTTAAAAGTTTTTAACTTTAGCTTTAAAGAAGATAATTATATTGAAGAAAAAATACTTGTGCAAACTGATCATGAGTTTACAACTAGGCTGTATAATTCTAGAAATGGTTACACAGCTATTATTAAGTATAAAATGAATGGTGATATTTTAATATGTGAATTCAGCGGTGACTTTCACGGCGTTGTTGAGCTTACAAAAAAAGAGTAAAATTTGAAAAAAATTTGGGAATGGTTAAGCGGTAACGTTATCAAAGATGTTGGTGACGTTATCGATAAACTAACAACTACAGAAGAAGAGAAGCTTCAAATTAAGAAGGAGATCCAAGTAATAGTTGAGAATGCCTCTGCGGAAGCAGAAGACCAAATAAGTAAACGCTGGGAATCTGATATGACATCTGATTCGTGGCTTAGTAAAAACACGCGCCCAATGGCGCTTATATTCTTATCGTTTATGGCCGTAGCCTTTATATGGGTTGATAGTCATCACGAAATATCTTTTACTGTAGAACAGGAGTGGATAGAATTATTAAAACAACTATTAACAACCGTATACGTAGCCTATTTTGGATCACGCGGTTTTGAGAAATATAAATCAATAAGTAATAAATAAATAAAAAAGATATGGGACAATTTGGTAATCAACCTGATTTTGCAACTAACGACATAAAAGAAGTTGCACCTGATAATAATATTAATCAAAGTACGTTTTTAGATTCTTCTATTGTATATATAGGAGATAATACTACGAATGGAACCACAGGTTGTATGGTTGTTATACCAGCTGGAACAGTAGGACCAAATGTTATAACCGGTTTTACTTCACCTGGATATGCTGGGTCTGGCGGAACTGGTTATGAAGATGCTCGATTTAATATTGATACAGCAGGTGGAAGCGGCACTGGTTTAACTGTTAACTTTACAGCTGTAGATGGAGTTGTTCAAACAGTGGCTGTTAATACAGCTGGTACGGGTTATTTAAATGGAGATTTAATTACTATAACTCCTCAAGGCGCCGATCCAGGTTGTGATTGCGCGACATTCAGAATACAAGCAACACCTGGATCACCAACAGCAGCTCAATCAATTGCTTTTTACGGATTACAAGCTGGAGGTTTTTTACCTGTAACAGTAGATTACGTATTAGCAACAAATGCTGTAGGCACAGGAAACACTACTGACGTAAGTAAATTAATAGCAGCAAGATAACATGGGAATTGGAACAGGCATAGGTAACTCAATACCTAGAGGCATAACAGGCAACGCAGGTATACCTACTCCTTTCTTTGAAATTATAGCTGAGAATGGTGATTTTCTTTTAGCTGAAGACGGATCAAACCCTACGTTTCTTATAACAGAGCAGCAATAAAATAAAAATATAAATGGCAAATTTAAAATTTTCACAATTTACAGAAAAAACAGATCCGGCAAACGTACAATTTATAGTTGGGTATGACGGAACTAGCAACGTACGTATAACTCCTGATAACATAGCTAAAGCTTCTAGTGTAAACGATGTAGGTATATGGTTTCAAACAAGAGTTACTAGTGACAACGGTGTTGATTCACCTAGAACAGATGGATGGTTTGCAACAAACACTCCTAAGTATAATCTTTTCCAAGCTAATTTTGAAAATTTAGTTCTTGAGGCTGGGTTTACTTATAAACTTATAATGGAAAGATATGTAAGAGGAGGCACGGAGAATGTTCCACAGAACAGAAGCGCTAATAAAACCACGGGTTTTAAACGCCAAAAAAAAGGTAGTGGCTCTTTTGCAGCAAGCCCATACGACCAAAGACCAGTAGAAATAGAAATAACTTCATTAAGTCAAAACTTTGACTTTAGACCAGATCTTTATTTTTCTAATAGTCTAAATACTTCTTTTCCAAGACCTGCTGGATTTGGCGCTTCACTATTTGCCGGCGGTCAACGAAACACCTCTAGACAATTTGTAGCCTTTAGGATATCAAAAACAAACGATGCTTCATCTGTTACAGAAACCTCTCAAGTGCTAGCTAAAGGACAAATACTAGGTAGCATAACTTTAGTACCAGATGGCGGAGTTCCATCAATAAGTTGGAAATTTCATTAAAAATACAAAAAAACAAGTAAATATATATAATTGAGGAGTCGCGTTGGCGATGCCCATTGAGGCATCGCGTTGGCGCGTCCCAGATAATCCTTAGGGATTATTTAAGTTTTTTTATGATTCTAGTTAACTTAGTCATGCCTTAACGGGTATGATTCTGGGAATTTTTGTTGTAATAAAACTTTATCTGAGGACGCGCGTTGGCGTCTCCCATTTTTATTAAAAAAAATAAACAATTAAATTAAATCAAATGGCAAAAATTACAGAAGAGCAATTAAAAACTGCAAACGAAAATCAAGAAAACCTAATCTCATTAGTGAATAGAATTGGTGTTATTGAAACTCAAAAACACAGTCTACTACATGATGTAGCTGAGGTAAATAAAAAAGTTGAAGAGTTTAAAGCTGAACTAGAAGAGCAATACGGCGCGGTGTCTATTGATCTTAAAACTGGTGAGTACACTGAGATTGAAGATGAATCTAAGCTTAAAGTAGCTGAGTAATGTCTTCAATTGTAAGAAAAATAAGTATTGGTTCAGATTACAAAAATGATGCCATGCATTACTCTGTAGGTCAACAGGTTTATGGCGGTCACGAGATCTCACACATACTTCTAGACGAAT
>JANZQE010000515.1:0-2778 GCA_038040705.1 Clostridium sp.
TTCAGGGTATATATTTACCAGGTCACTTTCGGCACGAGAAGTTACAATATCACTTTTTCACAGGAAAGGGACGAATGAGAAAAAATATATTTTTGTTGAGAAACCAAATTCTAGGCTTGATGACAAGTTAATTTTTGAAAAACAAACGTTGTAAGATAACATAGTGGGAGTAGCTATTTACAGTGTACCCGATCTTATTATGCTTAAAGCAAATCAAAAGTACCTTGATCTTCATGATTCTCCTTATAATGAGGAGGAAATTAGTATAGGGTTAACTACTAAGGAAATTATAACTGGATATGTAGGCTCACAATCAGAAGTTATTATTAACACAGTTATTGAAACAAAACAGTCAAGCTATCTAAAAGAAATAAAATTTAATACGTTTGCAAGAGGGGTAACTTATTGGGACTACACTCGAACACCTATATTTGATATGGGAAAGATGAAGTATATTATGATAACCATTTCGGAGGCTACTGAAAGGGTTTTAAAAAATCAAAGTATAGAACGGCAAAATAAGATTATTGCTCGGCAAAAGGAACAGCTAGAAAGACAAAAGGAAGCAATAAGAAGCCGATATGAACTAATAAGCAGAATAATAGATACTTTTGAGTTACCTGTTGTTAGATTGTCATGCCCAAATATAGAGATTGTGGGTGTTAACAAAAGGGCATTTAGTATTATTAAGTTGTTAAATCCTAATATCAAATCCATAAACCAATTAAAAAAGAATAATATCGAGGATTTCGTTACAACATTTAAATCATTAGACACAATTAAATGGGAGCAGTATATTGATGAAGTGATAGACGAAAAGAAAACTAAATATTTGAATAATCAGGCGTTTGTTGTAGATGGAAAACATGTACACTGGAATATAATCTTTGAACCCATACTTTACGTAAATGGCGAAATTCAAGAAATATTAATTGTAGTAATAGATGTTACAGCAGAAATAAGTTCTAACATAACCATGGAAAAAACACTTAAATTACAGGGAGAATTTCTTGCTAACATATCTCATGAACTTAAAACACCACTAAACGTTATATTTGCAGCGGTTCAATTATTTAGTATGTATTGTAGTAATGGATCACTGGATGAGAAGAAAGATTCAATTATTAAATACATTCAATCTATAAAGCGGAACTCCTATAGATTATCTAAACTAATTAATAACATTGTTGATTCATCGAAAATTGAAGCGGGATTTTTTCAACTTAACTTATCAAATAATAATATAGTAGAAGTTGTAGAAGAAACAGTAATGTCTGTAACCGATTTCGCTGATAGTAAAGGGCTCAATATCATTTTCGATACTGATATTGAGGAAAAGATTATAGCTTGTGACCCAGAAAAAATAGAAAGAGTAGTATTAAATCTTATATCAAATGCGATAAAATTTTCGGAAGATGGTGGGGAAATATTTGTAGATATAAAGTGTAAAAATGAATTTGTAGAAATATCAGTAAAAGATAATGGCATTGGAATTGAAAAACTGAATCTTGAAATGATATTTGATAGATTTAAGCAGGTAGACAAATCGCTTTCAAGAAATACAGAAGGTACAGGTATCGGGTTAAGTTTGGTTAAGTCGATTGTAGAATTACATGATGGTAGTATACATGTTGAAAGTGAATGTGGAAGAGGAAGTAAATTTACAGTTACGCTTCCCGCAAGAAATGTATTAAATGAAAATAATCTATATGACAGGGAAATGGGAAATAAAAAACAGTGTATACAAGTGGAACTTTCGGATGTTAGTTTGTAATTCGGATTTATTAGTAGTAAAATTGGTTTCAGGAGAAAAAACGCACGCTGCTAAGCCATGGTATATAAGTTGTGTAATACAATATTGTATATGGGGAGTTGAAAAATTGAAAATAGGAATAGCATTAGGTGGAGGAGGAGCTAGAGGGTTTGTACATTTAGGGGTACTAACGGCTTTAGAAGAAAAAGGTATTATTCCGGATATTGTTTCTGGTGTTAGTGCTGGCGCCATTATTGGTGCATTCATTGCTTCAGGAAAGAAACCCAGTGAAATAATGGAGTTAATTAAAGATAGTAAATTCATTGATTATGCTAAGTTAAAGTTGCCAACTACCGGTCTTTTTAGTTTAGATAATTTCGAGAAAAATATAGAAAGAGATTTACCAGCTAGGAGTTTTTCTGATTTAAAGCTCCCATTTTACGTTGCTGTGACTAACTTGTATAGTGGTAAGGTAGAATATTTAAATGAAGGCCCTTTAATTCCCGCAATACAGGCTTCATGCTCAATTCCAATCCTATTTTCACCTGTTGAAATAGATGGGAATCTATATATAGACGGGGGATTATTAGATAATTTACCTTGTAAACCACTAATAGGTAAATGTGATAAGATAATCGCAATTAATATTTTAGCTTGTGGTAAAACAGATAAAATAGGAAATTTAAAAGAAATAGCTGCACGAACATTTGAACTCAGTGTAAGTATAAATAGGGAATTAGCACAAAAGGAATCTGATATATTAATAGAACCTACTGGTCTAGAAAATTTCAGTATATTGGATAACAGTAATTGTAAAGAAATGTTTAAAATAGGTTATGATTATTGTTGTAAAATGGATGACTTAGAAAGAATACTGAAGGAATAGTTATAAATATATTTATAATATAAATACGAAAGAGGTAACTTATGATTAATGAAAAAAATATTACAACTTTAGGAACGCATAGTGGTAAATTTCATGCAGACGATGTAATGGCTACCGCTATACTCAGACTACTATTAGG
>JANZQE010000516.1:0-3206 GCA_038040705.1 Clostridium sp.
TGGAATTATACATTGACTACAGTCTTTAACTCCGGATTCAGTAATTCTGAAATCCCCACCACATTTATCAGCTAATGCGTAAAGTGGGCAGTAACAAAATAAGCAATTAAATTCCTCCGGTTTATCAGTTTTGTGACAAGGAAAATATTCACATTTATTGTTTTGATTAAAAGCATAATGTTTACCTTCCCAATATTTATCTATCATTCTTTCTTCACTTTCCTCTCTTTATTCTTTAATACTTTTTAATTGTCAATTATTAAAATTATTATATGACCAATTATTATATGACCAATTATTTTAATTGCCAATTACTATCATTTATCATACCATCATTATATTTTTAATGATTTAACCTCTTGTTTCACAATAGATTCTTATCACATAAAATTCATTTATAGTAACTATATATTTGCCTTAATATACAAGCGGCCCCAATTTTTCATACTCTCCATAGCTATCTTAAAGTCTTGTCCCATAGGAGTCAAAGAATATTCCACCTTAGGGGGTATTTCATTATATACTTTTCGTTCTATAACACCGTCAACTTCCATTTCTTTTAATTGTCTCGCAAGTGTGCTCGGAGTTGTTGGTATTAATCTATTTAGTTCATTAAATCGTATCTTTTCACTCTGTAAATGCCAAAAAATCAGCATTTTCCATTTTCCTTTTGTCACTTTCTGCGCTATACAAAATGGACACAATTCTTTTTTTATATCATCCCTTATTCCACATGCCACACACTCGTCTAAATACTTTTTATTCATCTACATTTCACCTCCAAACTTTTATTTTGATAGTTACTACTATTTTGATAATTACTATTATTTTTTATAGTCACTATCTTTATTGATTGTACTTTACTTATAGTTAATATTATTATAATACCATAAAGTTCGAACTTTACAAAGATAAAAATCAGAAATGGAGAAATTTATGAAAACAATAGTAAAATTTTTAAATGACGCAAATACATTTTATTTAGCAACAACAAAAGACGGAAAACCTGATGTACGCCCTATGGGTATTACACTACCTTATGAAGAAAAAATTTATTTCATCACTGCAAAAGGTATGAATCTACATTCAGAATTGCAAAAAACTTCCCATTAGAAGTTATGGCACCATATTACTTAAGGAATGCCAATGCTTTAATCTGTTCATTTACAGAAGATCTTGAAGTTCATACTTTTTAGTCTATAAATGGGGTAGGTGTAGTAGTTGAACGGAAAACTGGAGACCCAAGTGTTTATGGTGCCCATAGAGAACAGATGGATAAGCAAATCATTTCCTTGAAATATAACTATCTTTTGCTATATATCAATATTGTAATTCCATCATTAACTGTGACTTTATCAAGGTGCAAATCAATTTTTGAATATTCACCTTTAAATAATAATCTTCCGTTACCTAGAATTGTTGGAATAATTCCAATAATATATTCATCTACTATATCTGCTTTAATAAATGCATCGGCTAAACCAGCACCTCCAAACAACCAAATATTACCATCATGCTTTTTTTTCAAATCTAGTATTCTGCCACATATATCACCATTAACGAATTCTACATTTTTTCTGCCCTCTAAATCTCTTGAAGTTGCAACAATAATTTTCTTATCCGCATACGTTTCAAGTCCAGATAATACACAATCTTCATAGGCTTTTGATCCCATTACAACTGTATCGATACTTCCCATAAACTCAGAAAAATCGAACGTCTCCTTTGAGTCGTTGTTATTATCACCATGACCAACAATCCAATCAAATCCTCCATTATTATCTGAAATATATCCATCCAAACTAATTGCTAAGTTTAAAATTATCTTTCTCATATAAATCCTCCTCATATTCTTTCCTTAATTTTTCATTTAATCCTACCTCCGAAATAAAGGCTATATCTAATTTTTATAGATATAATTAAGATTTTTTACTGCTATCATCCTCTTCGCTATATAGGTAATTGGTGATATCTATTTGTTTAAGGCTGTTGTCCGGAAGTCCTAATAGCCTTTCTATCATCATACGATACGAATAAGCGTAAGACATAAGCTCCGATTTAATATGATTTTTGTCCATACCTTGATTTTCTGTTAACACTGCTACATTCTCTTTTGAAAAAACAAAAGATATTCTAAGTATCATTCTACTAATTTTATCAACGTTGTGTCTATCATCAAATAACTTGCCTTCTTTAATAACCTTTGAAAAAATAGGAGCAAAATATATCAAAGAAAACTTTTCCATTGTCTCTAAATACACATAATTGCTGATAGAGTAATATGTCTTAAAATTATTAAGTATCTGAGTGTTAAACTCAGTATTGTCAAGTTTAGAAGATATAAGGATTTCAAATAACCTATCGAATTTCTGAGTAATCGTCATATTACTATTTTCTAGTTCTGCATTAATATTATCGGCAAAATGCTTAACCATATCTTTTAGATATATATCTATTAAATTTTCTTTTGTTTTAAAGTGATGATAAAATGTAGCTTTACCGATCCCTACGCCATCCGTTATTCTTTTTATAGAAACATTAGCAAATCCCTCTGATATAAAAAGTTTATTAGCAGTCATTATAATTTTTTCTCTAGTAGTCATATTAAATTCTCCTTTTATAAGCCAACAATCGCTCTGTACTACACCCTAAAAAGTTATTTCGTCGACCTTATGATAACACACAAAACCGGACCTTATAATAGTATGAATAGACGCTATATTGGTTTTATCTGTAGAACAAATAGCCTTATAGCCTCTTTCATTTGTAAGATTTCTAATAGTTGATATTATATAGCTACCTAAACCAAGTCTTCTATAATTTGTTGATACGGTCATCCCTATATTAGCATAACCTTCACTGCTAATACTTGGTCTAGTCTCGCCAGTTCCTATAATTTCTCCATTATATCTAAAGAGTATAAGTTCACCTTGATTAATTCGCTGAGTAATATAATATACTAACCAGTCACCAGCCATTCCTATTCCTGTGAAATATGACATAATTTCATCTAATTCATTTATAGTAGCATTGTCCATAACAATCCCATCGAATGGCATAGGGTTAATAACAACTTCATCCTCATGAAACATATGATCATTCGTAACGATATTTGTAGAATTTTTTTCGCACAACGAATAGAATATAGGGTCGTTAGAACAGCATAACGCTTTCTTTATGCCATTTTGAGTAATGACCGACTCAAA
>JANZQE010000517.1:0-2886 GCA_038040705.1 Clostridium sp.
ACCGAGTTAATAGAGGCAGATTTGCTTATAATACTTTCAGATATTGATGGATTATATGATTCAAATCCTAGGACAGATCCTAATGCGAAAATTATTTATAATGTAAAAGAAATAACTGATGAAATTATAGATTCAGCAGATGGCGCAGGATCAGATCTTGGTACGGGTGGTATGGCAACTAAAATTACGGCGGCAAAAATTGTAGTAGATGCAAACGCTAATATGATTATTGCGGAAGGCTCTGAGCCTAACATTATTAGTGATATTTTAGAAGGAAAAGAAATAGGAACACTATTTGAAGGAAAACTAAAGACTACATAGGTTTAATACTTGTGTTGAGGAGGAAAAAAATGAATTTTGAAGAATACATGGAAAATATAGGTAAACTTGCTAAAGAAGCTTCTAGAATTATGGTTACTGCAAGTACTAATTTAAAAAATAATGCACTTATACAAATGGCGGAAGCGCTTTTAAGTAATAAAGAAGCTATAATTAAGGCAAATATGGAAGATATGAGACTCGGTGCAGAAAACAATTTATCCAAGGCAATGCTTGATAGACTAATGATTGATGAGCAGAGGGTTTCAAAAATGGCTGAGGGACTTACAAATGTGGCATCACTTCCAGATCCTATAGGTGAAGGAATAAAAAGATTCAAAAGACCAAATAACTTAGATATTTCAATGGTAAGAGTTCCACTTGGAGTAATAGGTATGATATTTGAGTCAAGGCCAAATGTAACGGTAGATGCAGCAGCTTTATGTATAAAAGCGGGGAATTCAATAATACTTAGAGGTGGGTCTGAAGCAATAAACACTAATATAGCTTTAGCTAAAATCATTAAAAAAGCGGCCACAGGCGCAGGACTACCAGAAGGGTGCATTCAGCTTATTGAAATGGTGGATAGAGAACTTGTAAATCGTTTAGTAAAGATGAATGATTACGTAGATGTGATAATTCCTAGAGGTGGCAAAGGACTTAAAAAAGCGATTATAGCTAACGCTACAGTTCCAGTAATTGAAACAGGGTCTGGCATATGTCACGTATATGTGGACTCAGAGGCTGATTTTAATATGGCTGAAGAAATAATAGTTAATGCTAAAACTCAGAGACCCGGAGTTTGTAATGCAATAGAAACAGTACTTATACATAAAGATATTGCTGGTGAGTTTTTACCAAAGCTATCACAAAGACTTAATGAATTAGGTGTTGAGATTCGAGTTTCTGAAAGTGGAATAAAGATTCTTCCAAACGCTAAGGCAGCAGTTGATTCAGATTGGTCTACTGAGTATTTAGAGCTAATACTTTCAATTAAAGTTGTAGATTCAATAGAAGAGGCAATAGACCATATTTTCAAATATGGAACAAAACATTCTGAAGCTATAATAACTAATAGTTATAAAAACTCTCAAAGATTCTTAAAGGAAGTTGATGCTTCTTGTGTGTATGTAAATGCTTCAACTAGGTTTACTGATGGCTCAGAATTTGGGTTTGGTGCAGAAATAGGTATTAGTACTCAAAAGCTTCATGCTAGAGGTCCTATGGGACTTGAACAGCTTACAACTACAAAGTATCTTATATATGGTGAAGGTCAGGTTAAAGAGTAGGATATAAAAACCTAATTTAAATTAAAGATAATAAAAAAACACTATAAGTATTATTGAAATTCAATAATACTTATAGTGTTTTTCGTGTTTACTGGCTAAATAAAAAAACAAAATAATTAACAAACATAACTTCCAGTATAATCAGTTATTTTTTCAAATAAAGTCATGTCCATAGGAAGTAAGGCCATTAACCGTAGTTTGTTCATTATCATTAATAGGAATAACTATGCATTTTTGTCCATTAATTATTTGAGATTTTATTTGTGATACCTTTTCTGGTTTTACTTGTAATATAATATCATAATCAGGGGTAACATTATTATCTTCTAAATCAGTTGCTGATTCTTCTTCTTCTTTTTCTTCTTCTAAAACCACAGTAGCATCATTAACTTCTGTAGACAGGTCAGTTTCATTATCTATAGCATTCTCTTGTTTAACTTGATCAAGTCTAGCCTTAAGTACTTCCACTTCTTTGTGAAGGCGTTCTTCCTTTTTTCTTTGCACATTTGCCTTAAGAGCCTTTGCGTCAATTAAATGCTTTGCTAAAGTGATATCATCACCAAAGTTCTCTGCATAGGAGTTTTCAATCAAAGTTGTAATTTCTCGAGGAACTTCACTTTCTATTAAAAGGTTTTGTATATCATTCTTTGTTAAGCTTATAGGTTCATTATCTGCATCATCATTTAGAGAATTGTATTCCTCTATCATAGTGCTTAGGTTTTCTTGTATATCCATAAAAATCATATCAGCTTTATTTTCATCAGAACTAAAAGAATCTTTAATAATTGATTGGAATGTTTCCTTTTGAACTGTAGCCGTTTTTTTTGAGAGGCAACCTAGAACATTTTCCATTAATTCAGTATGTGTATCCTTTGCATTTTTTGTGTAATACATAATAGAGTTAACATCTGAGCTACGATCAATAAAAGCAGGAAACACAAAGCCATTAGTTGGGGACTCGACTACCCAATCTCTAATACGTGCTTTAATTTTGTTTTTTTCTTCAAAGTATCTAAGACCAGGCTCTGAAAGTGAAACTGGACATATTGCACATAACACATATTCATATACTTCCTCAGATTCATCTATCTTTAAATTATCTTTGGTTTTGCTAATAACATCATAGGCATCATGAAAAAAGAGTATTAAATAATTACCAGTGTAATCATAATTATCTATAATTAAATCATAAAGATTATCTAGAAGATCATCATCTTTCAATTGACTTTTTTTAAGCTGCATAAGAGAAGTTTGTGTTTCATTTGTAAAGTCTTCATCA
>JANZQE010000518.1:0-11262 GCA_038040705.1 Clostridium sp.
AATATAAAATTGAAATAGAAAGTAAAGAAAATATTGGGACTAAAGTTAAAATAAAAATTCCAATCTTGTAAATGTGATACCGTCCTATTAATTACAAATAATGCAATGGGGTTGATAGATTATGTGTAAAATATTGATTGCAGATGACGAGTATTTAGAAAGAGAAGCCTTGAAAATGATTATAAATAGTGAAATTCAAGGCAAAATTGAATTTATTGAAGCAATAAATGGTAAAGAGGCACTTGAACTTAATTTGCGTTTAAATCCTGATATTTTAATTCTAAATATAAAAATACCATTAATTAATGGACTTGAGGTAGCGGAAAAAATAAGAACTCAAGATAAAGATAAGATAATCATCATATTCACAGCTTATGATGATAAGAATTATATTGAAAAAGCTTTGGATATAAAGGTAAATGAATACTTATTAAAACCTGTTAGACCTGAAAAAATAATCGAGGTTCTAAAAAAGTATATAACTTCTGATAGGTTAATTTGTACAAGCCAAGAAATAGAGAATGTATTATTGTATATAGAAGAAAGATATAGGGAAAATATTAGCCTAGACGAGGTAGCCAAATATATAAATTTAACTCCTAGTTATGTAAGTAAATTATTTAAGAAAAAGTTAGGTGTAAATTTCAACACTTATTTGACTACAAGAAAAATTAATGAAGCCAAAAGAATGCTTAAAGAAGAAAACGAAAACATTAATGAAATTGCTTTTATAGTTGGGTATAATGAACCAAATTATTTCTGCAAAGTATTTAAAAAAATAGAAGGTATGACACCTACGAAGTTTAGACAAAACATTACCTATTAGAATTAAATAGAGACAGGTATAAAGATTAAATATAAAAGGCATACAAATTATAAAGGATTATGAAAACTTAAAAAGTTTTCATAATCCTTTATAGCGGGTATGCCTTCTTTTTTTACTATGGCTAAAATACGAGATTTGAACATAGAAAACATATTCTAAGAAAATATGAATGTATAAAATAATACGTTTATAGTGCAAAAAAGTATCATTATGAATTTACAGTGCATAAAAGTACAGTTACAAGGAGTGTAATTGTTTACATACAAATGACTAATAAGTATTAAAAGGGTTTTTAAAATTCTGATAATATTTACTTATAAAAGAAATACGTATTTTTATATATTTACATTTCCTAGTGATAAATATTAAAAATCAAATAGACTTTATGGAGGTGCTTATTTTGAAAGATGAATTAATTGAACAAATAATGTCAGAAGTAATGAAGAGTATGGGGAAAAGTGATGAAAAATTAGAAGCAAATGAGGTTAAAGAAAACGTTTTAGAGAAACTTACTAAGAAAGAAGTAGCAAGTTCTACTAGTAAACAATGTGGACTTACAGAATTTGTTGGTACTGCTATAGGCGATACAATAGGTCTTGTAATTGCAAATGTTGATTCCGCATTACATGAGGCGATGAACATTGATAAAAAATATAGAAGCATAGGAATTATTGGAGGAAGAACAGGTGCTGGCCCTCAAATAATGGCTGCAGATGAAGCTGTTAAATCAACTAATACAGAGATAATAGCTGTTGAACTTCCAAGAGATACAAAAGGTGGAGCAGGACATGGTAGTTTAATAATATTCGGTGCTGATGATGTTTCTGACGCAAGGCGAGCTGTAGAAATTACTTTAAAAGAATTAGATAGAACATTTGGAGATGTTTATGGAAATGATGCAGGACACATAGAACTTCAATATACTGCAAGGGCAAGTTACGCTTGTAACAAAGCTTTTGGAGCACCTGTTGGCAAAGCTTTTGGAGTAATTGTAGGAGCGCCAGCTGCTATTGGAGTACTTATTGCAGACACAGCAGTCAAAGCTGCTAGTGTAGAAATAGTTGCATTTTGTTCCCCAGCTCATGGTACAAGCTTTAGTAATGAATGTACTACTTTAATCAGTGGAGATTCTGGAGCTGTTAGGGAAGCGGTAATTGCAGCAAGAGAAGTTGGAATACAAGTGCTTGGAACGTTAGGCGAAACTCCAAAATCAACAACAACTCCTTATATTTAACATAACAAACGAGTTAATAAATTGAAAATAGCTTAGTTAATAATAAATTATTTTAAGGGAGGAAATTTTAATATGTACGTTTTACAATCAGGATTTAGTAAACCTACAAAGAGGATAGAGGAATTAAAGGAACAAATACTTACAGCAGTCCCATGTATTGAAGTTGATAGAGCGTTATTAATAACAGCTTCATTTAAAGAGACAGAAGGACAATCTGCAATAGTTCGTAGAGCTAAAGCACTTGAAAAGATATTAAACGAAATTCCTATTATCATAAGAGATCAAGAACTAGTGGTTGGAAGTTTGACTCAAAATGCAAGATCATCTCAAATTTTTCCTGAGTTTTCTAATAAATGGATTAAGGATGAACTTGAAACTGTAGGAAAGAGAAAAGGAGATTCATTCCAAATTACTGAAAAGGTAAAAGAACAACTTACAGAAGTATTTGAGTATTGGGAAGGTAAAACTACTAATGAACTAGCTACCTCTTATATGTATCCAGAAACCATTGAGGCAATGAATGAAAACGTATTTACAGTTGCTAATTATTATTTTAATGGAGTAGGACATGTATCTGTAGATTATGCAAAGGTTTTAACAAAAGGATATAAGGGTATTATTGAAGAAGTTGAATCAGCAATTAAAGGTGCTGATAAAGAAAACCCTGAATACATTAAGAAAAAAATATTTTGGGATTCTGTAATAGTTTCTTGCAATGCTGTTATAAATTATGCCCAAAGATATGCAAAGCTCGCAAGAGAGATGGCTTCAAAAGAATCTAATTCGGTTCGTGCTAAGGAATTATTACAAATAGCTAAAAATTGTGAAACAGTACCTGAAAATGGAGCAACTAATTTTTATGAAGCTTGCCAATCATTTTGGTTTGTTCATGCAATTATAAATATAGAATCAAATGGACATTCTATATCTCCAACTAGATTTGATCAATATATGTATCCATATTATGAGATGGAATTAAATTCAGGGAATTTTGATATAGATAAAATTCAAGAACTTATTGATTGCGTATGGGTTAAATTAAATGATCTTAACAAAGTTCGTGATGAAGTATCAACAAAGGCATTTGGTGGATATCCAATGTTCCAAAACCTATGCGTAGGTGGACAGACTAGAGAGGGCAAGGATGCTACAAATGATTTATCTTATATGTGCATGGATGCTACAGCTCATGTAAGTTTATCAGCCCCATCATTTTCAGTAAGGATATGGAATAAAACTCCTAATGAATTTTTATTAAGAAGTTGTGAACTAAGTAGACTCGGACTTGGCATGCCAGCGTTCTATAGTGATGAAGTTATTATTGCTGCATTAGTCAATAGAGGACTCACAATTCAAGATGCCAGAGAGTATGGAGTTATCGGTTGTGTTGAACCTCAAAAACCAGGTAAAACCGAAGGATGGCATGATTCAGGTTTCTTTAACTTAGCAAGGCTTCTTGAAGTAACTATAAATAATGGTATGAGTAACGGAAAACAAATTGGACCTAAGAGTGGAGAATTTGTAGAATTTAAGTCAATTGAAGAAGTTGTTGAGGCTTACCAAAAACAAATGGAATACTTTGTTTATCAACTATCAGTTGCAGACAATTGTGTTGATATTGCCCACGGAGAGAGAGCTCCATTACCATTCGTATCATGTATGGTGGATGACTGTATTTCTGCTGGTAAATCACTTCAAGAAGGTGGAGCACATTACAACTTTACAGGACCTCAAGGTGTTGGTGTTGCGAATGTAGGAGATTCCTTTGCAGCTATTAAGAAGCTTGTATTTGACACTAAAGCAATAACTTTAGCACAATTGAAAGAAGGTCTTGACACTAATTTTGGTGAAGGCGAAATTGCTGAATGTACTAGCGATAGTGAAGAAGATTTAACTTATAAATTAATTATGGCTGCAGTTAAAAAAGTATTATTTGAAAATGATCAAATATCTGCCGACAAGATAAAGGAATCAGTAAATATCAATTTAAATGAGACTCTAAAAAACAAATCTTCAAAGCTTGACCTCGAGGATTTAAGACAAATGTTAATTCATAGAGCACCTAAGTTTGGTAATGATATTGATGAAGTTGATGAACTTGCAAGACAAGGAGCACTTATTTACTGTAGAGAAGTTGAAAAACATAGAAATCCAAGAGGTGGTACTTTCCATGCAGGATTATATCCAGCATCAATAAATGTTCTATTTGGTGATCTTGTTGGAGCGACACCGGATGGCAGAAAAGCACATGAAGCATTAGCTGATGGTGTATCTCCAGTTACAGGTGCCGATAGTAATGGACCAACCGCTGCCATAAATTCAGTAGCTAAATTAGATCATTTTGTTGCATCTAATGGTACTTTATTAAATCAAAAATTCCATCCAGGTTCAATTCAGGGAAGTGCAGGACTCGATAATTTAGCATCACTTGTTAGAAGCTTTTTCGATCAAAAGGGTATGCATGTACAATTTAATGTAATTGATAAGGAAACTCTTGTTAAGGCACAAGAAAGTCCAACTAAATATAGAGACTTAGTAGTTCGCGTTGCTGGATATAGTGCACAATTTATCTCTTTAGATAAAGCAATTCAAGATGATATTATAAAAAGAACAGAACAAACTTTTTAAATATAAGATTCAAGTATTTCTAAAAGGAGGAAAAGTTGATGCTGATAAAAGGAATTAACTATAAACAAAGTGGCACAATTTTCAATATGCAGCGCTTTTCTATTCATGATGGACCAGGTGTTAGAACAATAGTGTTTTTTAAAGGATGCACTTTAAAATGTGATTGGTGTAGTAATCCAGAATCCCAAGATCCTTTTATTCAAATCATGTTTAATGAAAAGAATTGTACTGGGTGTGGAAAATGTGTAAAAGGATGTCCCGTAGGTGCAATTGATAAAAACCGACCTGGAAGAATAGATAGAGACGAGTGCATATTGTGTGGAACTTGTGCTGACAATTGTTATCCAGGAGGTTTTACGAAATCTGGAGAAGAAACTACAGTGGAAAAGGTAATAACTGAACTTAAAAAAGAAACTGTTCAATACAGGCGCTCGGGAGGTGGAGTTACATTATCCGGAGGAGAATCACTTATGCAACCAGAATTTGCAATTGAACTATTAAAAGCTTGCAAAGCAATGGGATGGCATACAGCAATAGAAACTACTGCATATGCCAGTGCCCAGGTGATAGATAGGATTATTCCCTTTGTTGATTTAGTACTTTTAGATATAAAACATTTAGATAATGAAAAACATAAAAAATATGTTCATGTAAGTAATGAGCAAATAATTGAAAATGCTAAAAGAATATCAACCTTAGGCAAAGAGCTCATCATAAGAGTACCTGTTGTTCCAGAATTTAATTGCGATGAAAGCAGCATAACTGATATTGCAAAATTTGCGAAAAGTTTAAATGGAGTAGAGCGTTTAGATTTATTACCATATCATAAGCTTGGAGCCAATAAGTATGAGAACTTAGGACGAGATTACACAATGGGTAAGGTCATTAATACACCAGATGAGGATACTATGAATAGGTTCAAAAAAATAGTAGAAGGATTTGGTCTTGAATGTACTATTGGAGGCTGAAGATAATTCCAATGCTTAGTTAAAAGTGAGGGAGGTGGGGAGGCTATGATTAAACTTTCATTAGGTATTATAGAAACGGTTGGGCTTGTGGCAGCAATTGCCGCAGCGGATGTTGCACTTAAAACTGCAAATGTTTATCTTATAGGTTATGAGATATCAAACGGAGATGGACTCATTACCGTGAAAATACAAGGTGATGTTTCAGCTGTAAATGCGGCAATAAAATCTGCTAAAATATCTGCTGCAAAAGTAAATACTGTTTTAAGTACAACTGTTATTGCTAGGCCAGATGAGAAATTGGTCAAGTTGATTCTTACAGATGAGACGGTAGGATTAGAAAAGAGTAGTGAAAACTTACAGAAAGATATACCTTCTGTAAAAGAAGAAATTAATATAGAAGCTACATGCGAAGTATCAGAGGAAATAGAAGAAACAAAGGCAACTTGTAATTTATGTATGGATCCAGCGTGTCCTAGAAAAAAAGGTGACCCTAGGAATGTTTGCATCCACCATAACTAAATAAAATTAAGAGGAGGATTTCATTATGAATGATGCATTAGGAATGATAGAAACAAAAGGTTTAGTTGGAGCAATAGAGGCAGCAGATGCCATGGTGAAAAGTGCAAATGTAAATTTAATAGGATATGAAAAGATAGGATCAGGACTTGTAACTGTAATGGTAAGAGGAGATGTTGGCGCTGTAAAGGCAGCAACAGATGCTGGTGCCGCAGCTGCAAGAAATGTAGGAGAAGTAGTATCAATTCATGTAATTCCAAGGCCTCATGGTGACACAGAAAGTATTTTACCTAAGACACTTACAGTATAGTTAACAAATAAACACAAATAAAAACTAATAAATAATTAGAGGAGGATTTTTTATGAAAGATGCATTAGGAATGATAGAAACTAAGGGATTAGTTGGGGCAATAGAGGCAGCAGATGCAATGGTTAAAAGCGCAAACGTAAATTTGATAGGATATGAGAAGATAGGATCTGGACTAGTAACTGTAATGGTAAGAGGAGATGTTGGTGCAGTAAAGGCAGCAACAGACGCAGGAGCAGCAGCTGCTGGAAAAGTTGGAGAAGTGGTATCAGTTCATGTAATTCCTAGACCACATATTGATACAGAAAAAATATTGCCTAAGACAATTGCGTAGTAGTTAATATTAAGTTATAACATATAATGCACGATTTAAAAGTGGAGATCTACTAAGTGTTAATTCATAAATTATGTAGAAATTCAATTTTGATTGTGCATTATAAATTATACATTGATAAAATAATATAGTTTTTATAAAGGAGAATTTTCACATGGCTAAGGAACCTATGGATATAGATAAAGTTGTACTACAAGTGATAGAAGAAGTTAGAAGACAACTTAAAAAGACTGATGATGAATTAATTCCTGTAGGCGTGTCGAATAAACACATTCATCTTAGCCTTCATGATTTAGAAATATTATTTGGAAAAGGATACGAATTAACTAAAACAAAAGATCTTCAACCGGGTCAATATGCTTCAAAGGAAACTGTTGAAGTAATTGGAACTAAAGGATCATTTAATAAAATAAGAATACTTGGACCAACAAGAGCTGAAACTCAATTAGAAATTTCAATTTCAGATAGTTTTACACTTGGTGTGGATGCAGAGATTAGAGAATCAGGAAACATTAATGGCACTCCTGGAATACTTTTAAGAGGACCAAAAGGCGAAGTTAGAATAGATAGTGGTGTAATTGTGGCTTCAAGGCACATTCATTTATCTTCGAGTTATGCAAATAAATACGGATATAAAGATGGAGAGCTAGTATCTGTAACAACTAGCGGTGCTAGGAAAATTACGTTCCATAATGTAACTTTGAGGGTGTCTGATAATTTTAGACCAGAAATTCATATTGATGTAGAAGAAACTAATGCATCAGGACTTAAGAATGGAGATACTATAAAGATTTCAAGAGAGGTGGTTTAAAAGGTAATGGGGTTAGAAGACGCTAATAAAAATCTTGAGATTTTTCAAAATTTAATAGACCTCGAAAAGTGCGGAAATTTTAACGGTAATCTAAAAGTTGGTGTAGACCTTGGAACTGCAAATATCGTAATATCAGTAGTCGATGAAGATAATAAACCAATAGCAGGAGCTTCAAGCCCAGCCACAGTTATTAAAGATGGACTTGTTGTAGATTTTATGGGAGCTGTTGAAATAGTAAGAAATCTTAAGTCAAAGGTAGAAACAATACTCGGCCAAAAGATAACCTGCGCTTCTTGCGCTATTCCACCAGGTATAGATCCTGCCGATGCGAAAACTATAGCAAATGTACTTGGTTCTTGTGAGAGTGATGTTGTAAATATACTGGATGAACCAACCGCCGCAGCCTTGGTACTTGGAATACTTGATGGCGCTGTTGTAGATGTTGGCGG
The DNA here is from genome assembly GCA_038040705.1 of Clostridium sp. GTDB lineage: Bacteria > Bacillota > Clostridia > Clostridiales > Clostridiaceae > Clostridium_AD. The sequence goes on from JANZQE010000518.1 coordinate 8,074, forward strand.
AGGAACTACAGGAGTTAGTATTTTAAAGGACGGAAAAGTATTATACACTGCTGATGAACCAACTGGAGGCATCCATATGAGTTTGGTTATAGCGGGGAATTATAAAATACCTGTTGAGGACGCTGAAATACTTAAGAAAGATATTAAAAAAGAAAAAGATAATTCTATGTTAGTAAGGCCTGTAGTTGAGAAAATGGCACACATAGTAAAAAGACACCTAAATGGATATGAAGTGGAGAAAATATACGTAGTAGGTGGTGCCTGTAGTTTTAAAGATTTTGAAGAAGTATTTGAGAGTGTTACAGGTGTAGAAACTGTAAAACCTAAGAGGCCACTTTTAGTTACACCCTTAGGAATTGCAATGGGATCTATTTAGTGAGGTGATAACTATGGATTTAGAAATGCTTATTAAGATGATTACAGAAAAGGTATTAATAAAGATTGATAATGAGAACAATTATAATAATAAAAAAATACTTGTGATTTTCACGGGTTCAACAATTGGACTAGAAGAGAGTATAAGTGAATTGAAAAAAATAAAAAAACATGGATTTAAAATGAAAGCAGTACTTTCGGAATTTTCAAAGAGCATAGTTGATATGAACGTATTAAATGGAATTTTTGATAAAGAAGATATTTATATTGATGATAAATGTAATTATAATGAGGAAATTTATAATGAAGACTTTGACCTTCTAATAGGAGCAAATTTAACAATAAATACTTTATCAAAAGTAGCAGTTGGGATATGTGATACACTTCCAACTAGGTTAATATCAAAATGCATTCTTAGTGGAACTGAAGTAATAGCCGTTAAAGATGCATGTGATTTAGATAACTTAAATGGAAAGAAAGTTGGATATAAAAATATACCTCCTGCATTTGTTAATATGATTAAAGGATATTTAGATAGATTAGAATCATTTGGCATAAAACTTCTAAATTCAAATAATGTTTTTGAATATGCTACAAATAGAGTAGATAAAGTTGAAAATTGTAATAATGCCGAAGTTGAAATAAATAAGAAAATAATCTCTAGAGAAGATATTGCACTAAATAGTAAAAGCAAGAAGATATTAGTTCCGAAAAATTCCATCATAACATCTCTGGCAAAAGAGTTATGTGATGAAAAAGGAATAAAAATAATAAAAAGGTAGGTATATATATGTATTTAGCAAAAGTTGTTGGATTAGTAGTTGCTACAACTAAAAATGAAAAGCTCATAGGAAAGAAAATACTTATAGTAGAAGCAATTAGTACAGACTATATGCCCCTTGGAACTAGAGAAGTTGCAATAGACACTGTAGGAGCAGGTAAAGGAGAAATTGTACTTGTAACTAGTGGGAGTGGTGCATCAAAAGTATTTGATGAAGGTAATAGTCCCATAGACAGAGCTATAGTTGCGATTATAGACAATATTGATGTTACCGATTAATTAAGACCAAATGAGAGGAGAAAAGTTATAATGAATGATTATAATGTTTTAGACATAGAGAAAATGGTTAGAAGTATAGTAAAAGATATGAAAATGGAAAAGGGTAAATCAAATGAAGATGAATCAAAAGATGATGAAGTAGATAGCTTTGGTATATTCGAAGATATGAATGAAGCTATTAATGCGGCAGCCCAGGCGCAAACATTATATTTAAGATATAGTTTGAAAAAAAGAAGTGAAATAGTCAATTCCATAAGGGTAGAACTTCTAAAAAATATAGAGCAGCTAAGTAAAATGGGTGCTGAAGAAACTGGTATGGGAAGATATGAAGATAAAATTTTGAAAAATAAGCTTGCTATTGAAAAAAGTCCAGGAATAGAAGATTTGAAACCAGAAGTTGATACTGGTGATGGTGGGCTTACTCTTTATGAGATGTCTCCATTTGGAGTTGTAGGAGCCATAACACCTTCAACAAATCCTACAGAAACTATAATATGTAATACTATAGGAATGCTTGCGGCAGGAAATTCAGTGGTGTTTTCACCTCATCCATCAGCGAAAAATGTTACTGTACTTATAGTAAAAATTATAAATAAGGCTATTGAAAAAGTAGATGGTCCCAAAAATCTTGTTGTTACTATAAAAGCACCAAGTATAGAAAGTACTAATTTAATGCTTGCTCATGAAAAGGTAAATATGATTTGTGCAACAGGTGGACCAGGAATAGTTAAAATAGCACTATCCTCAGGTAAAAAAGCAATTGGAGCAGGAGCTGGAAATCCACCAGTAGTTGTTGATGAAACAGCAGATATTGAAAAAGCGGCTATAGATATTATTGATGGTTGTAGTTTTGATAATAACGTTCCTTGTATAGCTGAAAAAGAAGTTATAGTAGTTGACAAGGTGGCAGATAAGTTAATGGAATGTATGTCGAATTATTGTGCAATGAAAATAACAGATATCAATTTACTTAATAAGTTGGAAAAATTAGTTTTAAATGGAAAAGGGAAAATAAACAAACAATTTGTAGGAAAAAATGCGGATTACATCATGGAGAATTTAGGAATGAAAATTGATCCTAGAATAAGAGTGATATTTGCAGAAGTAGATAAAGATCACCCATTTGCGGTAGAAGAACTTATGATGCCAATACTCCCTATTATAAGGGTTGCAAACGTTGATAAAGCCATAGAACTTGCTATTAAACTTGAAAATGGTAATAGACATACAGCTGTAATGCATTCTAAAAATATAGATAATTTAAGTAAATTTGCAAAGGAAGTTCAAACGACAATCTTTGTTAAAAATGCACCTTCCTATGCAGGGATAGGATTTGGAACAGAGGGGCACTCAACGTTTACTATTGCAGGACCAACAGGAGAAGGATTAACTTCTGCAAAGACATTCACAAGAAAGAGAAGATGTGTTCTAGCAGATACTTTTTCAATTAAATAAATCTTTGCAAAAATATTACTTACAATAGAGAGATCTTAACTTTAAGGAGGGTTTAATATGGAGTTATTAGAGCAAATATACAAGGCGGGGGTTGTGGGGGCAGGTGGCGCAGGTTTCCCTACGCATATTAAACTAAAATGTAAAGTTGAATATCTCTTAGTTAACGCCGCTGAATGTGAGCCACTCATTGAAACAGACAAATACATTATGAGGCATAATGCGGATGAAATAATTAAAGCTCTTGATGTTATGGCAACACTTGTAGGTGCTGATAAAGTGAAAATTGCAATTAAAGAGAA
>JANZQE010000519.1:0-3113 GCA_038040705.1 Clostridium sp.
CATTGTATCGTTCATAAATTTATAAATATTCAAGCTATTGAAATATTAGAAAATAAGGGGTATAGTGAAGTTAATAGTTTTTACAAAGGATATATAAAGGAATTAAATAGAGGAGTGACATGGGCAGACCAAGATTTCAAAAGCACAAATCATTTTTATCATCATGTTAAGGGAACTGGTCTATATGGATTTTCAAATGCATTGACGGAGTTTGAGAAGTATTATAAATGCGCTTTGAAGTTCATAGAAGCAGGAGATAAAAGACAAGCACTCTTTTATTTTGGAGCAGCATGTCATTTAGTTCAGGACGCAACTGTCCCCCAACATGTGAACAATAGGCTTCTAAAGAATCACAGGAATTTTGAACTTTGGATTATAAGTAAATTAATGAGTGATTATTCTTTTCCTATTTTCAATGAAATAATAAATGAAGCGAATAGGGAGGATTATATAAAGAATAATGCACTATTCGCTAATAAAACTTATCTGTTTTATGCAAATATAAAAATTAGGGAAGACAGGTACAGCAAAATCTCTACACTTATAATGCAAAGAGCACAAAAGTCAACTGCAGGCTTAATGCTAGATTTTTATAATGAAATTAATAAATAATTCCTTTATTTTAAAGGAATTATTTTATTTTTGAAGAATAAATAAAACAGATAAAATTATATTTAGTTGGGGGAGGGGTCAATAATTGAAAAAGGAGGTTTTTATAAGTTTAGAGAAAGAAATCTTCAAAGGTAATATTTTAGATATAGGATTTTCAAACCATGGGATTATATATAATATCTATAAACAATATATTGATGATGATACTAGTATCGAGTATTTAGAAGGAAAAGAGGAGAAGATAAGAATAGAGAAGGAACAATATGATGTCTGTGCGCTATTTCTTACTCTAAGTGACATAAAATCTACACTTACTAGAAAGAAATTAATAAAGGATATATATAATTTTTTAAAGTTTGATGGACTTTTATATATATGGGACATAGATAAAGGCTTTGCTAAAACTTTTAATTCGATAATAAAGGTTGTCTTACCAGATAAAAGTACAAAGCAAATATCTTTAAGAGATTTTAACATATTTAAAAATAGTTCTAAAGAAAATACAATGAAAATTTTACAAGATTATTTTGAAGTATTAACTTTGAAAAATTCAGATAATATCTATTACATGATATGTAAAAAGAGAGGAAAATCAGAAGATGAAAGTAACCCTAGTAGGAATTAATGCGAAATATATTCACAGCAATTTGGCAGTAAGATATTTAAAAACATACACTGAAGATTTAGATTATGAATGCGAAATTATGGAGTTTTCTATTAATGATAAGATAGATAGAATTCTTGAGGAGATTTTAAGGCAGAAGCCAGATTTTGTTGCGTTTTCTTGTTACATATGGAATATCCAGTTCGTTAAGAAAGTAGCATCTCTTATAAAGCTTGTAGATAGTGAGATTGAGATTATTTATGGTGGACCAGAGGTTAGTTATGACTCTGAAACTTTTCTTAAAGAAAATCCAGGGGATTACGTAATAGAGGGTGAAGGTGAAGTAACATTTAAAGAGTTTATTAACTGGAAGCTTGTCGCCGAGGCTGATGACAAGAGCAATAATGAGAATAAAAACAATATTCAAAATATTTTAGGGCTATATTATAAAAATCATGGTATTATAGGTTATAATGGTAAAAGGTCTTTAATGGATATGAATGAAGTTATTTTTCCGTACAATGAAGAAGAACTTACAAATAAAATAGTTTATTACGAAGCATCCAGGGGATGCCCTTTTAATTGTAAATATTGTCTTTCTTCTACTACGCACGGAGTTAGATTTTTAAATACTGAAAGAGTAAAAAGAGAATTGAAATTCCTTATTGATAAAGAAGTTAGACTCATAAAGTTTGTTGATAGAACATTTAATTGTAATTCTAAATTTGCATTAGAAATTTGGGAATACTTAATAAATATAAATACTGAAATAACTTTTCATTTTGAAATTTCAGCGGATATTCTAAACAGACAGGCGTTAGATGTTTTAGCTAAAGCACCAAAGGGGAGATTTCAATTCGAGGTTGGGGTACAAACAACAAATCCCATAATACTTAATAACATAAATAGATTTGTAAATTTTAATGATATAAAAGAAATGGTAGAAGAACTAGAAGGAATGAAAAACATTAACCAGCATTTAGATTTAATAGCAGGTCTTCCAGGAGAAGATTATGAGTCTTTTAAAAAATCATTTAATGATGTTTATAATATTCATTCTGAAGTAATACAATTAGGGTTTTTAAAGTTACTTAAGGGCTCAGATATGAGAAATGAGGCGAAACAGTGGGGCATGGTATATGCACCTTATCCACCTTATGAAATCTTAAAGACAAGGGATATAAGTTATGATGAGTTAGTAATACTAAAAAAGGTAGAACAAATGATTGATAAATATTATAATTCACAAAAATTCAGTACTATTCTAAAATATTTTGTGGAGAAATTTAGTACGCCATTTGAATTCTATTATGAACTAGGATTATTTTGCCATGAAAGTGGATATTTAAGCAGAAGCATTTCCTCAGTAGATTACTATAAAATATTTATTGAATTTAACGAGGATAAGCTTAAAGAAGATAGTGCTATTTTAAAAGAGATTGTGAAATATGACTATCTTAAGTACAACAAAAAGAAGTGGTTACCAGATTTTCTAACTAGAGATTTAGATAAGGCAGTAGAAAGAACAATTAAGGAAAAATTGTTGCAAAATTATACTGTTAAAAATGTAAACAATATTCATGTTGAAAAATTTATGATTAATATTTTGAATTATATAGATAATAATACTATTATTTATGAAGATAGTTATTTAGTTTATGAAATTAATAATGATATAAGCGATATCACATTTATTGCAAATTCAATGATTTTAGATGCTTAATTTCAAATAACAAAGTAAAAAGATCATAAAACTCCTTTAAAATGGATTTAACGGGATTAAAAGTATTCAATATTAAGAATATTTGTTAAAATAACAAAAAGGAGTTGAAGTTTTCATTAAAAATTAGTATAATAAAATTAGAGTAATCAAGCTGTATTAAATACTACATAAAGC
>JANZQE010000520.1:0-2508 GCA_038040705.1 Clostridium sp.
ATACTTTTATTTCCACTAGGCACTTTTCTACTATATAGCATATTTGTTGTTAATTTAAATAAAATAACAACAATTTACTCAATACAAAAAGGGTGCCAAGTTGGCACCCTTTTTGTATTACTTTTTCACACTTGCATTTTATGGTTATTCGTATTACCAAGTTCATTTTTACTTTCCCTAATAACTTGAATAAAAGCATCAGCTATGTCTTTATCGAACTGAGTACCACTGCATCTCCTAAGTTCATCAATCGCTTCTTCATAAGTTTTTCTCTTATTGTAGGGTCTACTAGAAGTCATGGCATCAAAACAGTCTGCTACTGTTAACATCCTCACAAGGTAAGGTATATTATCCCCTTTTAAATTATCAGGATATCCATTGCCATCATATCTTTCATGATGATGTAATATTAGAGGAATAATTTCCTTAAGTGATTCAACAGATTTTATAATCTCTACTCCATTTAATGAATGTTGTTTCATTATTCCCCATTCTTCCGAGGTTAATGGCATATTCTTATTTAGTATATCCTTTGGAATATTTATTTTTCCAATGTCATGCATATAAGCACCATATATTAAATCTTTTTTGTTTTTCTCATCTAGTTCAAGTTTATCCGCCAATAACCTACTATAAGTAACTACCCTTTCAACATGACCATATGTATATTTATCCTTAGCATTAATGACACTTATCAGAGTTTTTATTGATGTAATCATATCTATATGTTCATCTTCTATATCAATTTTCAATTCATCTAATATAGAAGTATAAGTTTCCACTCTATTTTTATCAAAAAACTTGGCCCTATAAAGTGCATCATCCGCACTTTTAAAAAGCTCAATAGCATTTTTAGCTTTATCCGGATAAATTGATACGCCTATTGAGACTGTCAATTTACCATTGGGCTGATTTTCTTCGCCATAAAAATAAGTTTTTTCTATCTTACTTCTTAATTTTTCTGCAAGCTTTATAGCACCCGCCTCAGGAGTATTCGGAAGAATTATTGCAAATTCTTCTCCACCATATCTTGCCGCAATATCATCTTTTCTTATACTTTTTTTCAAAATTAATCCTATGCTTTTAAGTACCTCATCACCCTTTTGATGTCCATATAGATCATTATAATTCTTAAAATAATCTATATCCATAAATATCATTGCAACAGGCTTATTTTCTTTTTCACTGACTTTCATTATTCCCCCTAAAGCATCATAAAAAAACCTATGATTATAGATCCCTGTAAGTCCATCTTCATTTGCCAGACTCTCAAGCCTTCTTATATGTTCATTTTCAATTTTTACATAAAACCCCAAAGGCCATGCAGTAAGAATGAAAACTCCAGCTAAAATTAAATCATTTTCAAAGTACTGATTAACCTGTACACTAGGCGTACCCATAATAAGGTCTAATGCTAATATAAAAGTTGAAGAAATACAAGCCACTATCAAACCTTGTTTCATACCTTGTTGCAACGTTGAGGTTATTATAATAAATAAAAATAAAAATTTATAGTCACTTGCATTTTTACCTGAATAAAGTATAACAATAATAAAAAATAAAATAAATATGAGATTTTCCAACAATTGTACAATATTAATATAATTCAAATCTATTTTTTTAACACTTGATATTGACCATATAAAGTATATTGACAATAATATTAATATTAATACAAAAAATGAAATAAAACTATAATTAGTACTTGCTGTGATTCCTGCTATGTTACTGCCACTGAAGAAATATCTTAAAAATACTATTCCTGAAAACAATAGGGAAGCTAATTTTACTATTGATACTATTTCCCTAATTTGCATTTGTTTATCATCTTTTAAATTACTCATAATATCACTACCTCATCGAATTCATTATAACAAAACAATGAGGTCAGTAAGACTGACCTCATTGTTTATTATTTTTCTCTTAGACATTTTGGCTCTTCAGGCTGATAAATATACCAAAAACATGCTGAAGAAGCTACAGAAGTTGCCACAAATGTAGTTACCACTGCAATTAAAGTGAATAGATGTTTATTTAAATTTTTCATACTACTTTTACCCCCTTTTCTTAATTCTTATGATTTAAAAAGATATCTACTTTACATACTAGTAAGCGTCCTGGAGCTGTAAGTGTAAAAGCTTGCCATAATATGCCTGAATATAAGCATAGAGCATAAAAAAGAAGTTTTCTTTCACCACTATTTATATACAACAGGATAAAAAATGCTATTATGATTAAATATACACTTAAAAGTATTATAGATCCTTTTTTCATCCGATTTCTTTTTTCTTCTTTTACTATAGGCTTTGCAGCGCTGTCCACTGGGGCTAATTTGTAAATTATGTAGTAGGACCATATAAAAATCACAACTCCTAGTATTATAATTAATTTTAAATTAACCAGTGAGCTTATTAAATGTGATATTAATATTGCTTGTCCTACACATACAATTATGCCTATAAAATTACAAATTCTTGGTGAACTTGCATGAACTCCGCCAGAATATTT
>JANZQE010000521.1:0-9717 GCA_038040705.1 Clostridium sp.
GGAACCCTATCACCATCACGAAATCCAATACCTGATACACCGCGAGCATATACATAATCATTTCGAAACCCTTCCACGCTTCCAATACTCTCTCGTTTTTGACCACAAACAGTATTTTCACTACATTCTTCTCCATCAATATCTGAATATGATCTAGTTTGTGGGATATTTCTTGAGCTATATCCTTCTCGTCTACGATTTCGATGAACAGGAAATGTTAAATTATTAGAAAATCCTTCACTCGATCTAGCATATACATCATTCTCAGCACCACGAGTGATTGGATGAATATTATTAGTTGAAACTAATACTGGTCTTCTACGTAATGCTATACCAGATTGTCTTCGAACAACGGAATGAGTTCTTCTATGATCAATATTGGCAGCAATTATAGGATTTTCCAACGCTTCATATAAATGAGTGTCAAGAGGTCTTCGATACGTTGCTTGTCCAAACGCTGGTCTTGCCACTAATGTTGCACTATTTATATTTTGTCGATGAGTTTGTTTACCAATTTTAGAAACATCACTCACGTTTTGTACTCGTAAATTATTTCTATCAATTTCTTGCGCATAACGATTATCCCTCTTATTTAATAATAATCTTTCAGTCATTAAGAATATTCTTTATTATAATGTAAATAAATAAAAATATTTCCATAATTTATTAACCAGTTATATTATCACCTGAACTTGTTTCAAATTCGAAACGAATATAAGTAACATCTTCAAAATTAATCAATTTTCCAGGGTCAAGAACGGGATCCTCTTTAAGCACTTTTACAAATAAATGTTCTATCTTGGCACCTGAATTATCGATACTTGTATAGTACTCAGGTGGAAACTCATAAAGAAATGTTTTAGTACTTCCAGATGTTCCAGAAACTATTGGAAATATAGCATGATATCTTTCACCGCTAGCAGTTAATTCAAATTGATTGTTTGTATTAGTTGGAAAATTCTCCAAATAAATTGCACCAAACTTTGGAATTTGTGCTAATGCAGGAACAACATATGTAATAGATACTGATATAAATCTCAATAATGTAACATTTCGTAAAAATTCTACTAACGATATACGAAAATTCCAAGGATCACCAGATTCTGAATTGAAACTAGAAATATGTGTTTTTTTCTTTCTAATACCAACCTGATCATCTTTAATCTCATTAAGAACTGCAAGTGATTGTTTTTCAATTTCTTTCGGGTCTTGGAGTCTACCTTTTTGCATTGGTGGTGCATCACCTTTTCTTTTACCAAATACTGGTGTACGTGTATTACCTAGATATTGACGTTGATTGATAGGTGGTGGTTTCGGTTTTTTAGGACCTCGTGGACCAGTATGTATTGTTCCTCCTGGATTTCCTAATGGACTTGGATTATGTGGTTTAAATTTAAAACCTTCTCTACCTCCCACTGGTGATCGTGTATTAGCTAAATATTGTCGTTGATTAATAGGTGGTGGGTAGGGTTTTTTAGACCCACTAGGCCCCGTGTGTATCGTTCCACCTGGATTTCCTATTGGACTTTTATTGTTCATTCTATTACTCATTCTAATATATTATTAATTATTAAAAAAAAAGAATATGATTCAACTATCAAAACATTTTTCTAAATTATGGATGATTTAGCAGTAGATTTAGAAGACATTAATTTATCATTATCTGATGGCATAAATGATGACATAGAATTTGACACAGAAGATGTAGGTACTAGCCATTACAATAATGAGGATAAAATGTCTGTTAATTTGAATGGTATTTTAAATAATGAAAATATTGATGATGATGATGATGATTCTAATATATCAAATGACTCTGGTTCAGTACTTTCAAAACTTGGAGCTAGTGATCGTCGATTAGTAGATGGTGAGGATAATCAAGGTGAAGATAGTAACGAAATTATTCAAAAAAAATTAGAACATTTAACAAATATTGATTTTTATAATGATCAAGATTATAAAATTAATACAAATTTAACAATTGATTCATCATTATATGATTTACAAAGTGAAGATAGGCGTTTACAGCAACGATATGATTTAGATGATGGTGTAATTGATATGAAAGATGCATTACAATCAACCATTAGTCTTGCGGAATTTGTAAGTACTTTATTTCCAGGAACTGTTATACCAGATTTAACTGGATTTTCAATTTATTTCAATGCTAGAGATATGAAAAAATGTGAATCCAAAATTCGTAAAATAGTTAGATTGAATGGTAATGCCATTAATCCATATCTAGGTATTGCAATGATTGTTGCAAGTAGTGCTGTAACATTTGCTGCTACAAATAAAAATAGAGCTACGGTTTCATTTGATGAAGAGGAACCAGATGATGCAAGTATGATTTCATATTCACAATCTGACATGACAGAAGATGAGGATGATATTAGACAATCTATGAATGAATCAGAGATGATATCATTTCAACCAACACCTACTCCTAAACCTAGACGAGGTGTAAATGTTAAAAGTTATTAAAAGAAAATAATAATAAATAAAATATAAATAAAATCAATCAAAATGGATATGAGCATGAGTAGTATAAAGAAATCACTAGAAAATGCAGCACCAATGATGAAGATGGTTACTGTTGATCATATAGATAAGTTGATTAATGCATTGCAAGTAACTCGAAAAAAAATGGAAACTGAACCATTAAGTTTTACTTTACTCAAAGATACATTAATTGTTTTAGGAATTGGTGAAGAAGAAATGAAAAGATTTGATGATTTTATGCCTGATCCTAATGCTCCTGCAACAATACCATCTATTCAAACAATTTTAACAACTAGTCAGGATGAAATTACTGATGGTGTATTTAAAAGATTTTGTGTGAAACCTTATTCATTAAATTTAGAAACACAATTACCAGAAAGGATTCATCCATTAAAATTTAAAATCAAATTAGAAACTGATAAAGATCAATATATTTTAAAATGTACTGATCATTCATTGTATTCAAAAAAAGCAGTCGATTTTACATATGGTGACATTATTGTCAATATCAAAACTATTTAACTAATGGAAAAAATTATTGAAATTAAATAAATAAAATGATTCATGCTTATGATATGTTTAAATAGTTTGATGGATCTTTGCGCTTTTGAAGAATAAAAAAAATGATTGCAAATGAATTAATTGATTTGATTTTTTTTCATACTGATTTAGATACTTGTATAATTCATAATAATAAATATATATCTAAGAAATTAGTTGATGAAAATTCATTATATAATTATATACGGTCTAATAATTTAGAAGTTGTTAAATTTTTATGTAGGTATGATTGTGTTGATCCATCAGCTGATTATAATTATGCTGTTATATTGGCTTCCGATAATGGACATTTGGAAGTTGTTAAATTTTTATGTAGTTTAGATTGTGTTGACCCTTCATCTGATGATAATCGGGCTGTTAAATGTGCTTCCGAGAATGGACATTTTGAGGTTGTTAAATTTTTATGTAGTTTGGATTGTGTTGATCCTTCAGCTAATAATAATCGTGCTGTTAAATATGCTTCCAATAATGGACAGTTGGAAGTTGTTAAATTTTTATGTAGTTTAGATTGTGTTGACCCTTCGGCTTGTGATAATTGGGCTATTATATATGCTTCCGAGAAGGGACATTTGGAAATTGTTAAATTTTTATGTAGTTTAGATTGTGTTGACCCTTCAGCTCGTGATAATTGTGCTGTTAGATGGTCTTCCGGTAATGGACATTTGGAAGTTGTTAAATTTTTATGTAGTTTAGATTGTGTTGACCCTTCGGCTGATGATAATTGTGCTGTTAGATGGTCTTCCTTTAGTGGACATTTGGAAGTTGTTAAATTTTTATGTAGTTTAGATTGTGTTGATCCTTCAGCTAATCATAATCGTGCTGTTAAATGGGCTTCCATTAATGGATATTTAGAGGTTGTTAAATTTTTAAAAAGTGTTTAAATAGTGTTGATCATCTTTGCTTTTGAAGAATAAATAAATAAAAATGATTCATGATACACAGAATTTTTATAATTTGGTTTTTTGTATAGTAGTATTATTATCAGAAACAGCTGTTTTTTTTGTATCTATTTACATTCGTCCATTGAATAAAGACAACAAAGCAATAATTATTTATTATTTAATAATGGGATCATTACTAATATTGGGTATACTGAATTGTTTATTTCAAAGTCTTTATGTAATGATAGAAAAAGATGAACGAGAATTAAAAGATGAAATATCAATAGAAAAACGAAATGTAAAATATTATAAAACATTATATAGAGAATTGGAATTTTCACAAAGGATTCCAGCTTATTCTATGAATGATTTACCAGCTTATGCTACATTTCTAGATGTATAATTACTTGATTATTTAATAAAATTTTTTATTTATTCAAATGAATAGTCGGCTATCGATGTAGAATATATTGTTTTAATAATTCCATAAGATAATGCAGTTACTGATATACCAAGTGCTAATGAACCCAACAGGATTATTGGATGTAACGAAGCTCGTTTCCAAGCATTAGAGACATATTCCGGGCTTTTCGCTTCTCTTAAAATTTTATCTTCTGATGATTCATAACCATAAATAACAGCAAGAACTGCAATAGAACCCATTAATATAGAGACAATTATTTTCATATCAACCATTTTTTACTATATTCTTATTTAATATTATTCGGAAAATAAAATATTTATTTATAAAACAACATTTAAAACATGACATAACCCACTAATCAGATATAAAATAATGATTAATTTATACTGATAATTTAATGAATTCTGTTGTTCAAGCATTACATCACGTTGATCAAACATCAAAATATACATTAATTGTCTCTCCAATACTTCAAATTCAGGATCATCTAATATTTTTCCGATAGGTGATCGATTATAAATACCCATTGAAATCCTATCATAATCTTGGAGTATGCGTTGAATTCTTTCTTTCGGATATTTGTCAAATTCACTATCATTAATACGCTCCAAAAATTTCTCCCTAGCTAAAACATTTTCTAATAATTCATCCATATTAATTATATTTTTATTATCAAAAAATATTTTTTAAACTTTAATACACTTAAAATTTAATATAACAATCCCTCGTTGCATCTTCCAAAGTCAAATGAAAATCAAGCGGTTTTTCGGACATCTTGAAGCATGAAAATATTTCTTTCACTGAATACCTCTCCTCAGGATCCCTTTTCACTAGTAACTTTGACATGAAAGTGGTTCCCTTGAATCCGTGAAAATAGTTTACCTCCACTTTCTGATCCTTCAACGGTTGTAGTACTTTTTTCGGAACCTTCTGAAGGTCTTTCAGTCTATAGATACATTTTTCCCGTTTTTCTCTTGAAAATTTATACTCGTCAACAATTTCTAATAATTCATCTATATCCATTTATTATCAAAAAATATTTTTTATAAAGTTTAAAAAAAAAACAAATTCAAATATATTTATATTAAAAATGTTTAAAGCACTTTTATCAAAAAAAAGAAGAGCGGCACATCGTGCTGCAGCAATTAAAAAAAAGGAAAATGAATCATCTTCATCAACGTCAACTTCATCTCCACCAGCTGATGTATTATCTAGAAATGAGAGGAGACAAGCTGAGCGTGAAGAAAAAAAGAAGAATTATTTTGTTCGTAAAAAGTTGGAACAAAATGATCCTAAAAAATTATCTATTTCTGAAAAAAGAGCAATTGATAAAGAAGTTGATCGATTAGATATTGATTATATGTTAGCTGATGATCCACCTCATTCAAAAGTTAATGATCAAAATGTGGCATTGGTTAGTTTTATAACACCATATACACCACAAACAATTATCAAAGAGACACGCACGAATAAAAAGATTGAAATAATTCAAATGTTGAAAAAATATGGATTACAAGATGCTGCTATCTCAAAATGTTTTGATTTAATGTATGATGATTTTGCAATGTCTGTAAAAGTTCGTGGATGTTTCAAAAGCGTTGAAGATGCTCAAACACATGTAACAGATAATATTGGAGAAGGTGATTATGTAAATATAATGTGTTGTGAAATGTATAAATATGCACCAATTCCAATTAATGGAACTGTTGATGATCATAAAATCGAGAATGTATATCTTGACAAAACAACTCAAGAATTATATGTTGAATATAGAAAACAACAAGAGCGTAGTCAAATGGAACAGGAAAAGAAGAATCAAAATTTCAAGGATAGAATGGCATTTGAAAATAAATTACGAGAAACTGATCCTGATTATGATGAAAAGAAAAAACAAAAGAGAATGATTAAACGTCATAAAGAATATTTAGATGATCCTGATTTTGAAGATGTATTATCCAAAGAAATGGAGACTAGAATGGAAGCTATTGAAAAAAAATCAGGGGTCTCAATGAAACAATATTTTACAGATATTCTAAAAGAAAAGGTAACTGCTAAACAATTAGATGAAGACTATCAACAAAAATACAAGGAATCTGATGAAAAGGTTGAGAAAGTTAGGAATAAAATAGATGATGAAGCAGCAGCCAAACATCAAGAATTATTAAAAAAGGAAGCATATGATAGACTTGAAAATGATGAAAATGATGAAGATGATGAAGTTTCCGAAGTTTCCGAAGTTTCCGAAGTTTCCGAAGTTTCCGAACCATATGTAAGACCAGCTTATCAACCAAAAGATGATGATGGTGCTGCTTCATTTTTAATTGGAACATATAATGAAAAATTAGGAAAAATTCTAGAATAAAACATTTATTAACAATTATTAACAATTATTTATAATCTTCTCACAGAAGAAGAAGATTGTTCATAATATTCCCCTTCCTCTTCAGATGAATCAGTAATATCTTCAGATTCATCATCAAATATAATACCACTTTTTTTTTGTATTTCATCTCGTAAATCATATAATAATTGACCAACCGGTAAATTTTCTTTTTCATAACATCTTGTCATTGCTTGTTCTACTCTTGATAATGCTTGCTCAATATAATTTATTTCAACCTCCAACTCAGATAGTTCAAAATTCAATCTAATTTTATCGCGAGTGAATTTTAAACAAAGCGTGTCAAGAAATTCTCTATAATCTTCCATATATTTTTTAGTTTTTCATCATACATATTTTTTTTTTAAATGTTTTTATTCATAATTACATAAAAGAATAACTACTGCTATCAACTAATATATACTCATATAACCACCAACAAGTACTGGCTTCACAAGAACAGGAAAATTGAATTCTACAAGCACAAGATACATATATTCTTTTTTTTGATACATCTTCCCAAAGTAGTATACCTTTATCTCCATCATCATCATCAAACCATCTGTAAACATCACCATCATCATCATCAAGATACCATTCACCACCGTGTTTACTGACTGAATATTTAATAATTTCTTCAAGTATTCCAGGTTTGTAATGTATAATACATAAAGTATCTGAATTCATATTTTTAATTAATTATTAATTATTTTTTATTTTTTTTAAAATCTCAGGTATTTATTTAATAAAGAACAAAATCTGGTTCATCTACTCCAGGCATTCTTAACCCACCAGGAGATCCATCATAATCATGATCCATTGTTCTGATTAATGGTACTGCTTGAGCACTTGCCGTTGGTCTAACATCTTCAGTATTTGCTACTGTTTGTCCTTGATTAATAACTGCATTAGTTGCAGAAGTAGCTGCTGACACTACTGTTGAATTAATACTTGAAGTACCCATATATAATTTAGATGAATGATATAATCCGGCTATGATACCAGTTGCCAACAAGAATGAATATAATTTTGGATCAGTTGGTCTCTTCCATCCAATGTAAATCATTAATGGTGCAACAAACGCTACATGAAACAAATAAATATTACGTCTTCGTAATCTCTCTTGTTCTGCTAATGGTAGAAAATCATTTGGTTTAAAAATAGAATCTACACTCATCAATGGAAACGTACCACTCTTTAATTTTCTATCACAATTATAAGCCCAATCATACCAAGCCATTGAAATATATGCACTAAAAAATACAAGTATACCTATACCAATATTGGAATTTTCACCGGATACATACATGTAAGCTGCGAATAATCCAAATGCAAAAATTATACATTTTGGATTAGGTGAGAAAAGTTTATCAATAAAGATCATTTTATATATATGTTATTTACTGATAGTGTGGAAATAAAAAATATTATTTATTCTAAAATTCTATCGTGATCAAGATGTTTTAATGGTTCAATTCTTTCAAAAAATTCAGTAGATTTGATAACCATCTGTTCACCAATTAAATAATCATACAATATTGAAGTTATCAATAATATTTCTTCATCACAATAACCAAAATTCTCTGGTTTAAATTCAACAAAATCACTAGTCATTATTGGAATATCTGGAAACCAACTAGTTAAAATTTCCATACCCAATTGACATTGATATCTATATGGTTTACTGATTTTCCCATCGATAACTCGCTTGAATGGACATTTAATTTCAACAAGAATAATACTCTCAATATTATCATTCTCATCCATTTTAAATACAACACCATCAGGAGACATTCCTAAATATTTACACGTTTTATGTTCTAATCCATTAAATGAGGTTACCTCATATGTATATTTTGAAGAATATTTTTCACAAGCAGTTGATTCATAAAAATTTCCATGGCGTGTATATTCATTACCCTCAAATGAATGTCCAAGACCTAATTTACTATTAATCAAATCTGCTTGAGCATGTTCTATTGGAGTACGATGATTTATAAATAATTTAGAAATGTCAGACCCAGTCATTAATCCTTCTCTCCATTTCAACCATTTTTCACTTTTTTGATCACCAATTTCATCTGATCTGGTTTTTAACAAATTAATTATTTCACGATCATTAGTTTCTTCTAATTCAAATACTTCATCATTCATTATTGCATTATATTGTTTTTCAGAAGGTCCAGAAGGTCCATAATATTCTTTAATTTCTTCAAATTTTCTTTTCATTTCTTCAGATTTTATTTTCATTTCTTCAGATTTTATTTTCATCTATTTATACTGTTTATTTTTAAAAAAAATCCAATTCTTAACAATTTCTATTTAAACTTTTTAAAAATTTAACAACATCTAAATTTCGTCCATCCATTTTGGGAAGCACGTCTAATTAGAATAGTTGCGGTTTTTGAATCAATACAATCTAAACTACATAAAAATTTAACAGTTTCTAAATGTCCATATCTGGAAGCCATTTTAACAGAACAATTATCACCAGCCGAAGGGTCAACACAATCTAAACTACATAAAAATTTAACAACTTCCAAATATCCATTAGAAGAAGACAATTTAACAGCCCAATTATCACCAGCCGAAGGGTCAACACAATCTAAACTACATAAAAATTTAACAACCTCCAAATGTCCATTATTGGAAGCCATTTTAACAGCATAACTATCACGAGCTGAAGGGTCAACACAATCCAAACTACATAAAAATTTAACAACTTCCAAATATCCCTTACTGGAAGCCCATAGAATAGCAAGATTATCATTAGCTGAAGGGTTAACACAATCTAAACTACATAAAAATTTAACAATATCCAAATATCCCTTACTGGAAGCCCATTGAACAGCATAATTATCATCATCTGAAGGGTCAACACAATCCAAACTGCATAAAAATTTAACAACTGTTAAATTATTAGATTCTATATAATTATAGAATGATGAATATTCATCAACGAATAATTT